>SLHT01000092.1 GCA_007136055.1 Syntrophomonadaceae bacterium | reverse complement strand
TTTCAACCTGGTTGGCATCATTGACAAGAACAGCTACTCCGTCAACAGCAAAGCGGACAGCATAAGGCTCTTCGCCATGATTGTCCCTGAGAGCATCTTCTTCTGTATCTCTCATCGGACGGGAAGAGTTGGCCACATCAATGTCACCGTCAATAAGGGAAGATATGCCGACCCCGGAACCTCCACCGGTAACAGCAATAGAAACATGGGAATTATCGTTCATATATTCTTCCGCCAATCTTGCTACCACGTTAACTTCGGAATCAGATCCGCCGAGCATAAAAGATGCCTCTTCCGGGACAACATCTCCACCGTTGCCATTTGATCCATCAACCGGTTCGCCTGATTGCTCTTCAGCTGATCCGCCACAACCTGTTATAAGGATCATTGCTACCAGTACAATAATACCTGCCAAAGGTAACCTCTTTTTCTGATTCATTCGAATCCTCCTGTAATCAAAATATAGTCTTAAGCAGCATTGCTGCTCTTTATACAGACTAAAGCATTAAAGTTAAGCTATAGGGAAAATCAGGTTAAATGAATGTTAACAAAAGGTTAAACTTCGGAGGGCTGATTGCTCAACCCTGGATGGTTATGAATCTTGCGGATATTTAATCAGTGGAAGTTTAAAACAGAAGGTTGTTTCTTCGTCTTCTTTGCTCTGAAGGCTAAAGGTGGCGCCATGGGCTTCCATAATATGTTTGACAATAGAAAGTCCCAGGCCGGTTCCGCCGCTTTTGCGTGAGCGGGCTTTGTCAACACGGTAAAAACGTTCAAATATATGAGGAAGATCGGCCTCAGGAATCCCCGGCCCGTTATCACTTATCTCTACAACAGCCTGCTGATCTTCCCGGTAAAGACTTGCTCCAATTTTTCTTTTGGGATAACCATGCCTGATGCTGTTTTCCAAAACATTGATTACAGCCTGACGAAGCCATTCGGAATTTCCTTCAACTATTAAGCTTTCCTGTGGCAATGCGACTGTAATGGCAATATCTTTATGCAAATGCAGATTCTCAACATCCGCAACTGCTTTATCAAGCAGCTCAGCTAAATCTACTGCTTCTTTTTGAACAAAACCCTTTTCATTTTCAATTTGAGCCAGGTCCAACAAATCATCGAGCAGGCTGGCCAGCCGACTAGTTTCGCGATCAATTACTTTCAGAAAATCGATAAGCTGCCCGCGATCCAGCTCTTCATGCAGGATTGTTTCTGTGTAGCCGCGGATAGAAGTTAGCGGTGTTCGCAGCTCATGAGAAATGTTGGCTACAAAATCGCTGCGCATTTTTTCAATTGAACGCAGCTCCGTCGTTTCATGAAACAACAACAAGATGCCGATGAGCTTACTATCTGATTCCGTGACCGGTAACAGATAAGTATCAAGAACAGCTGACCGCGGGTAATAAAGGTTCACTTCGGTAATTTTTGCCTCCCCTTCACGGCAGATCACCTTTAGGCTTTCATTAAGAGCATACTCGCGAATGATCCTGCTGAATTGTTCTCCAACAACTTCTTCCCGCTTTAAATCAAATAAACTTTCTGCTGCAGGGTTGATCAGCTCAATTTTCATTTCCCGATCAATTAGAATAATGCCGCTGCTCATTGATGACACCACGGTATCAAGCTTATTTTTCTCCCATAGCACCTGTTCAATCTTTTTATTGAGAGCCAGGCCCATTTCCCTGATGTTCTGCGCCAGGGCAGTCAGCTCATCTTTTCCCCCAACATCCAGGGTTGGGGTAAAATCACCTTCGGCAATAGCGTGGGCAGCACTGCTGATTTTACTTATTGGACCGGTAATTTTCTGGGAAAAGATTACTGCAGCAGTCAGGGCGATCAGTGAAGAAACAAACAAGGCAGTAAAAATAAATATAACCAGGTTGAAGACAGCCTGGTTAATCCCGGCCAGGGGCAAAGCCAGGCGTATTACTGCAAGCGCATTTTCATTATTGTTACCCGGCAGTTTACTGGGCAGGGGGATAGCGAGGTAATACATTTCTTCATCAAGGGTCACACTGTAGCGTACCGCCACACCTTTTTGCAGATCGAACGCTTCAATTATTTCAGGGCGCTCGCCATGATTTTCCATTAAGACGGGATTTTCTGCTGAATCTGCAAGAACTGTCCCATCCCGATCAATTAGGGTCAACCTGACTCCCAGTTCACTGCCTAGGTCTTTACACAGCTGATCAATTTCACCGGGGGGCGCATCCCGCTCCATCATTTCTTCAACTAGGGTAGCTGCCAGGCGGGCCTGGGTGTGAAGATTATCGCGGAGGGTTTGCATATATAAATAATTTAAAAACCATATAAAAAAGCCCCCCATCAGAATAACAATGACAGCTATAACCACAAAAAAATAGGTTATCAGCCGATGCCGAATTCCTTTAAACAAAGCGGCAACCTCCCATTTTATTGTCAGGTGAAGAGATCGGAATTATGTCTTTACAAACCTATAGCCTACCCCGCGCACTGTTTCTATATAACGAGGTATTGAGGGATTCTCTTCAATTTTCTGCCGCAGGTAACGCACATGCACATCTACTGTCCTGGTATCCACTTCAACTTCATAACCCCAGACCTTGTCGAGCAGAACATCTCTGGTTAAAACTTTACCGGCATTTTCCATTAACACCTCCAGGAGGACAAATTCTTTATGGGTCAAGCTGCTTTCTTCACCACCGACAGTAACCTGGTGACGTTCTGGATAGAGAATAATGTCGCCGGAGCGGATTATTTTTTCTGCAGCGCTTGCATTATCTTTTGCCGGTAAATCGTAATCAACCCTTTGTTCCAGCCGCCTGAGCATGGCTCTAACCCTTGCCACCAGTTCCCGAACACTGAATGGTTTGGCCATATAATCATCGGCGCCAAGCTCCAACCCTAGCACCTTGTCAAACTCTTCTTTGCGGGCAGATAGAATTAAGATTGGAATGGATGCGGTTTGGCTGTTTCCGCGCAGGCGGCGGCATACTTCAAGGCCGTCCATTTCAGGCAACATTATATCAAGGATAATCAGGTCCGGGGTTTTCCTGGATACATTCTCCAAAGCTTCCCGGCCGCTGCCGGCACTTTCTACAAGGTAACCTTCCTTTTCCAGGTGAAACGAAATCAACCGGACTATGTCATCCTCATCTTCAACCACCAGGATATATCTCTTCTTTAGATTGTTATTTTCTATTTCCATAGTTGCATTTTATCATAAAATTTCAATTGCAACCCTTTACACCGCCAGAAAGTCACATTTGCTGGGGAATGACTGATAACAATACTCGGTAGGGTACCGTGTAAGCTTTTAGCAGGTATATGAACTTGTTATTCCAAACATTAAATGTTAAGATCAAGAAAGTCTAATACGGAAGAATTTGTAAAATATATCGTTTTCACAAAATATGCCTATGGAGGTGCTTTTATTGAATAAGTTGATTGAAACCATGGATGGCAATACTGCTGCAGCGTATATCGCCTACGCCCTGAGCGATGTTGCGGCAATATATCCAATTACACCGTCTTCACCAATGGCCGAGGTCTGTGATGAGTGGGCCGCTTACGGCCGAAAAAATATTTTTGGCCAGACCATGCGCGTTGCAACTATGCAATCTGAAGCAGGAGCAGCGGGTGCGGTGCACGGTTCACTTGTCACCGGAGCGCTGACCACAACATTTACTGCTTCCCAGGGTTTGTTACTTAAAATCCCTAACATGTACAAGATATCCGGAGAATTGTTACCCTCCGTATTCCATGTCTCAGCCAGAGCGTTATCTACCCACGCTCTATCTATTTTTGGTGACCACTCCGATGTTATGGCTGCAAGGCAAACCGGTTTCGCCATGGTTGCTTCTGGTTCAATCCAGGAAGTTATCGACCTGGGACTGGTTTCCCATTTAGCCACACTGAAAACACGGGTGCCCTTTTTACACTTTTTTGACGGCTTTAGAACATCGCACGAAGTGCAAAAGATTGAACTTATAGATTATGAGGATATCAAAAAGATGGTCGCCTGGGATGCAATCAAAGCCTTCCGCGAGCGTGCCCTTAACCCGGAAAACCCGCATCAACGCGGCACGGCTCAGAACCCCGATATTTACTTCCAGAACAGGGAAGCAGCAAACCGCTTTTACTTTGAAACTCCCGAGCAGGTCGAGGCAGTCATGGAACAGGTTTTTGAACTTACCGGGCGGCGCTACAACCTCTTCG
>SLHT01000232.1 GCA_007136055.1 Syntrophomonadaceae bacterium | reverse complement strand
AGTCTGAAACACTAGTGGATCAGGCTTGTTTGCCTAGCCATTATTTAACATCTCTTAGCCATTTTAACGACTTTTTTACCCTTTGACGATTGCTTGCTGAATTTTTTTCATACTTAATTCCGTTGATTTTTCAGTGTTATTGCAACATGCTTCCCACTGTAGAACTTACTTTGGGAATTTACGGTTTTTATTCGCCTCCTGCACGCGGCTTTAGAGTCGGAAAAAGAATAACATCACGGATAGAGATATTATCGGTAAGCAGCATTACCAGCCGATCAATTCCAATTCCCAGACCGCCTGCAGGAGGCATGCCGTGTTCAAGGGCATTTATGAAATCGTTATCCATAACATGAGCCTCATCATCGCCCGCTTCCCGTTTTCCAAGCTGCTGTTCGAAACGTTCACGCTGATCAATAGGATCGTTTAACTCTGTAAAAGCATTAGCAATTTCCCAACCTGCTATAAAGCCTTCAAAACGCAAGGTTAAACGGGGATCAGAAGGCAGCTTTTTAGCCAGGGGCGAAACTTCAATTGGAAATTCAGTAACAAAGATTGGATCTAAAAGTTGCTCCTCGCAAAATTCCTCGAAAAACAGGTAAAGAACTTCTCCCCAGGGCAACCCCTTATCAAGCTCCAGGCCTGCTTTCCTGGCTGCTTCAAACGCAGACTGATCATCAGATATTTGCGAAAAGTCAACCCCTGAATACTTGCGGACGACATCGATCATCGTTTCACGCGGCCAGGGAGGAGTTAAGTCGACTTCCTTACCCTGAAAACTAATTTTGCCAGTACCGAAAACTTTTTGTGCAATCTGGCAAACAAGATTTTCGGTAATTTTCATCATATCTTCGTAATCAGCATAGTTCTGGTAAATCTCCACAGAAGTAAATTCCGGATTGTGGATAGTAGAAATGCCTTCGTTACGAAAGATACGTCCGATTTCGTATACTTTATCCAGGCCTCCTACCAACAGCCTTTTTAAATGAAGTTCGGTTGCTATGCGAAGAAAAAGCTTAATATCCAGCGCGTTGTGATGTGTAACAAACGGCCGGGCCAGGGCGCCACCGGCAATTGTCTGCATAATCGGCGTTTCCACCTCGAGAAAGCCCCATTCATTAAGAAGTTCTCGCATAGCCGAGATAATGCGACTACGATCGATAAAAGTCTGCTTTACTTCTTCGTTAACAATCAGGTCAACGTACCGCTGCCTGTAACGCAGCTCTATATCTTTTAGCCCGTGCCACTTTTCAGGAAGTGGCCGCAATGCTTTGGCCAGGTAGGTGTATTTTTTAACATTAACCGTAACTTCTCCCTTGCGTGTCTTGAAAACATCACCAACAACCCCGATAAAATCACCTATGTCGACAAAATCGAAGATTTCATATTGTTCTTCTCCAACCTGGTCCTGTCGCAAATATATTTGAATCTGTCCCCGGTAGTCCTGAAGATGAGCAAAAGCCGCTTTTCCATGTGAACGAATGCTGATCAGCCTTCCGGCTACGGTTACTTCACGGCTCTCCAGCGTGTCAAAGTTTCCGATGATATCTGCAGAATAGTAATCAGCTTCGAATTTTTGTCCGAATGGTTCGACACCCCTGTTACGCAGCTCTTCAAGCTTGCGCCGCCGTATCATAAGAAGTTCATTCAGCTGTTGTTGCTCCTGCTCCATTATATT
Source organism: Syntrophomonadaceae bacterium (assembly GCA_007136055.1). Lineage (GTDB taxonomy): Bacteria > Bacillota > Dethiobacteria > DTU022 > DTU022 > T3SED10-7. The sequence goes on along the minus strand of SLHT01000232.1, from coordinate 13,620 downwards.
ACCTCCAGTGTTCGATGATGCTTAATTAATTGCTTCGATCTTATAACTCATCGTGCCTACCGGTACTTTAACTTCAACTTCTGATCCAACCGAAAGGCCAAAAATGGCTTTGCCGACCGGTGATTCATTGGATATCTTTTTTTCTGTCGGATCAGCCTCAGCCGTGCTTACAATAGTGTATTCAAAGTTTTGTCCTGATTTTTTTTCTTTCAGTTTAACTACTGAACCCAAGGCCACATAAAGGGCATCGTTGTCACTCTTTTCGAGAAGGCGGGCACGACGCAGCATTTTTTCAAGAGTTATGATCCTCCCTTCAACAAAAGCCTGTTCATTTTTAGCATCCTCATATTCAGAGTTGTCAGTAATATCACCATATGCAATGGCCTCTTTAATACGTGCGGCAATATCCTTTCGCTTAACCGTTTTTAAATGGTGAAGTTCTTTTTCCAGCTTCTCCAAACCGTCTTTAGTCAAAAGCAGTTCTTCATTGTTTTCCATGGTAACTCTACCCCCTTGCCATATTTATTGCAAATGCTAAAACCGTTTATATTGTAATCTGATCCTTTTTGTATCGATCCAGGCTTCCAAAATAAAGAGCGGCTTCAAAAAATGAAGAAGCCTGCGCAGATAAAGACAGTGTCAAAGTAAGCTTGACACCGATCCCGGTAACCTTTAATTTTTGATATATTATAAGGTGTCCACCCACCGTTGTCAAGATTTTTTGCGGGTCTGGACTTTTTATCTCCAATTTTTTATTGCAGCTCGATAATTCTCGGCTTTATCTTAAGCTTTTCTAGCAGAAAATAATAATGTTCTTCAGTCAATTCCTGCTTTCCACCTGCCATACAAACCAGTAAAGCTTCCATGACATTGGTGCCAAAAGAGCGTCCTTCCATATCAGGAGTGGTGGTAATCAGCGTTTTTAGCTTGCGTTTGCGCAAGAACTCCACATTCTCTTTTGTTATCGTATTGGTAATAATTACCTTGCCCGCAAGCTCCTCAGGCATATAGCGGTGAATAAAGTGAAAATCGCCGGCGATGATGTCATTTTCGTAAAAGTAACGGGTAAAACGCGGCTTGCTTACTGTTTGCTTGTCACCGGTGGGGTAAATCATCGTAAATGGCAGCTGGCCAACCAGCGGAGCCAAAACCCGGGCAATCATCGCCAGGCTTTTTAATGACGACAAAGGCACCGGCAGGCCGAGCACATATAGCAGGTCGCCATAAGTCATCTTGCAGCCCACTTTTTCAAGAGCCTGGGCCATGCCAAGGCGATCCATGGCAGAAATCAAAAGAACTTTCCTGGTTTTTTTAAACAGATCGGTTTGCTCGGCCAGTTGCTCTATAGAACGCCGTTCAAGAGTATTTTTAAGACCGGAGCCATCGACAATAGGCGTCTTTCGAGCTGCCCGTGTTATCCTTCTGGCATCCCTGAATTCATAGCGTCGATCGACAGCATAGATATAAAGATCCATCCCTCCCAGGCCAAAAGCATCTACTTTACCATCAAGTTCGTCGATCATTTCAACCATCTTTTTCATGTTGCCATCCGTGCCGATACGTTCAACCTTGTATTGTTCGCCCATCAACTCTATTGTTGCAACATGATTTCTAGTTGAAGAACCGAGGCTAATACCTACTACATGTTTCAACTTCCTTGCTCTCCCTTCTATGCTGCTACATTACCTGTTTTAAAATAGACTCCAAACGTTCCTTCTCAAAAAAAAGATCTTCCTCTATAGGAGTCGGTCCAAGATCAATTTGGATGACCTGTATGTCAAGCAAGGCTTCGGCAAGATGACACCATTTTTCAGAAGTGATCATAATCAGCAAATCGAATTGACGCAGCCGAGCTAAAAGTTCAAGCATGTTGTTGAAAAATTCAAGAGCCTTCTTATCCTGAACCATTTCCCATCGTTCCCGATTATTGAGGATCAGATAATACTCAAGGCCATAAGTGCGGCAAAGCTCGGAAATATGATTTGAATTAGCCAGGGGAAAACCAATTACCGCAATGCGGTTGCCCTTGCGGATTTCGCCGATCGACTCCAGGCGAGAGACAAAACTGCGGTCAAGATGCAACCGCCCGGAGGTTTCCTGCTGGGAGAAACCCTGCTCCCGCAATGCCAGGGCTCTTTCAACAACACGAAACGCTTTATTTAAACTGATCAGCTTTTCACCGATTCTAAAAAGACGCTCTTGCTGCAATATGTAAACCTCCATCAACCGGTTGTGTTTTTTCTACATAACTGCATCTGCAGATCATTGTGCACAATTATGTGAGCATCCTAATTTTACTATTAAACCAGGTTGGTGGCAATGGGAAAGTTTTAAATATAAAGAAGCAGGGCCCTTTTCGCCCTAGATTACGAACGGCTTCTTGCCGCAAAGTCCCTGAGTATTTTTTCGGTTTCGCTAAAACTTGTAATCCTTACCAACTGCTGTCTGAGAACGGCTGCTCCTTCAATTCCCTTAATGTACCAAGCGGCATGGCGACGCATTTCCCTGGCAGCGGTAGCTTCATTTTTAAAATCAATGGCTATTCGAAAATGCTTTAAAATCATTTCTACAATCTCTTCCATCGTAGGAGGCTGAAGTATTTTTCCATCCCGCAACCAGGCCAGAGTTGCCCCGAATATCCAGGGATTGCCTCGTGCCGCCCTGCCGATCATCACGCCATCACAGCCACAGATATTAAACATTTCTTCAGCAGAATATGGCGAATCGACATCACCGTTACCGATTACAGGTATGGAAAGCAATTCTTTTGCCTGTTTAATAATGTCCCAGTCAGCCCTGCCACTGTAACCCTGCCTGACGGTTCTACCGTGAATCGTGACCGCTTTCATGCCGCTTTTTTCCGCCAACCTGGCAATTTCTAAAGCATTAAGGGATTGCTCATCCCAACCCTTTCGCAGTTTGACGGTAACCGGACAGGAAACAGCGCTTACAACAGCACAAAAGATTTCCCTGCAAAGAGCCGGGTTGCGCATCAAAGCTCCTCCCTCGCCATTACGGATAATTTTTGGAGTGGGACAGCCAAGATTTAAATCGATGAAATCCGGACCGAACGTTTCTATTATCCGGGCAGCCTCAGACATAATCATAGGATCTGATCCAAAAAGCTGAAAACCAATCGGCCTTTCCCGATTGGTAAAATAAAGCAAAGAGCTGTTACGTCTGCTGCTTAAAACAAGACCCTTCGCGCTGATCATTTCGGAATATACCAGCGGACAACCTTGTTCCTTCGCCAGGACCCTAAAGGGGTGGTCGGTAACACCAGCCATAGGCGCCATGGCCAGTCCGGGCCGGACAGTTAGCGGTCCGATTTGTAATGTCAATTATCTTTTCTCCCCGGGGCAAATTGTTAAAGGTTGTCAGTAACCCCGTCCCCCTGACAACCTTTGGAACGACGTTGTTCCATCATATCAACAAATGCCTCAAGCCTGGTTTTAATACCTGCTGCACCTGTTTGTTCATCAATAAATAATGTCAATACGGGTATGCCAAAATCTTTGCTGAGCTGAGGAACCAGGCTTTTAGCTACGATTTCAGGTATACAGGAAAAAGGAGCAAGCTGGACAACGCCATCGTAACCCAACTTCGAATAACGAATAATATCACCAACACTATTTTGCCCATGCCCGCCCACTTTTTGAGCCAGGTAAGGCATGGCCAGTTTGCGGCTGGCCATATCACCCTTGGTCGAAAGAACGTCGTGCCGGGCGTAGCTGGTCAGGTAAATACTGCGCCGCACTTCAACCCCCAGTTGGCCCAACTGTTCCTCAATGAAAAAGTTAGCAAATGACTCCAGCTGAACATAAATCTCGCCAATAACTCCTACCTTCAAAGGTTGGAGGCTTTGATCATGAGGCACTGCGATCATAATTTCATGGCCTTCTTTACCTGCTTTTCTAATTTCCGAAGCAGTCTTGGCCTGGCGCATAATGGAATAGGCTTGTTCGAAAGCTCTCGAAGTAGAGCCGTACTTGTGCTCGCGTGGCCTGATTCGCTGGGCCAACATTTCCAGATCATCTAGAATAACCTGTTTGTCATACCCTTTTTTAATAGTTATCCACAGGTAACTCCACGAGTGAGTCCCTTTAAGCTTTTTCAGCTGTCTGAAGAAATGAACCGGTTTCCTGAGCGGAGGCCAGAAAAAGATAAAACCAAACTTGTAACCAAGATCTCTTAGAATACGACCGTGCAGTTCACCGTAAAGACCTGCCCGGCAGGGACCGTATCCTCCACCGCTAATCAGGGTATCAGCTCCCCGCTGAAGGCATTCGACATAAGTGCCTAAAACTATTTTAAAGGGTATGCAGGCAAACTCAGGAGCGTACCTGGCTCCGAGGGCCAGGGTCTGACGGGTGGGCCGATTAGGAGTAATCGGTTGATGGCCAAGGTCTTCAAGGATCATTTCTATAACCGGGGTCAGGGTGCCCATATGTCCAAATGCCGCTTTCATAAGTTTCAACCTCCGAGCAACATGTCTCTAACTCAGATAACGACAGGCCAGTTCTTTTAAAAAAGCAGTTTTCAAATGAAGGCTGGCGGTGTCGGTCCGTTCGTTCCTGCCGTGAACGGTAGTCCGGGCCTTCAAATCAAAGCCCTCGGCCATATGACCTATTCCATATGCAGGGATACCCGCGGTGCGGATGAACTTGGAATCAGTGGAGCCGGCAGAAATTATGGGTAAGCATAAAGCATTTTTGCCTGCTAACTCCAGAGTAACATCCTCCAGCAATTTATAGAAGGGTTCTTTCGAACTTGAAAAGGTAGGAGCGCGGTACTCGGTAAACTCAATCTCAATGTCTTTGCTGATGATTAGACGCAATTCAGATTCAACATATTCACAGTCCTGTCCAGGCAAGATCCTAATATCTAGATCGGCTTCACAGTAATCGGGTACAATATTGGTTTTAGACCCGCCCATTATTATGTTCGGGGAAACAGTCATGCGGGTCATCGAACGCAAAGATTCCACAAAGGGTTTTTCCAGGGGAAGTTCTTCAAGGAGAACGTCAACCTGATCAGGGCCTAGAGAATCAATTTTTATTCCACACAGCTCAGCCAGGTTCCTGAGCAGTTTTTCCATCTCGGGAATGAGGACTACCTCCGCCCGGTAGTTATGCAACCGGCTGACAGCCTTAGACATTTTTACCACAGCATTGTCCGCCAGCGTTGGTATTGAACCGTGACCGGAAGTGCCATGCGCTTTCAATCTGCACCAGGCCGTACCTTTTTCGCCCACCTGCAGAAAATAAAGCATCCTGCCGTCTAAAATGATAGGATGATCAGCACCCTCATTAATAGCATAATCAGCTTTAATCAGTTGCGGATGTTTTTCTGTAATGTATCCGACCCCGAGACGTCCGCCCGCTTCTTCATCAGCAGTCGCCGCAATAACAAGCTCCCCCTGCAGGGGAACTTTTTCTTCGATCAGCTGCAGGGCTGCCGAGACCTGGGCCGCCATTAAATCTTTGCAATCAAGAGCACCCCTTCCGTAAATTATTCCGTTTTTTATCTCTCCGGAAAAAGGTTCAAAATCCCACCCTTCTCCGACAGGAACCACATCGGCATGGGACAGGTACAGTAGCTTTTTTGGGCCCGAACCGATCCGGGCAATAAAGCTACCCCTTCCTTCCTCAGGTTCAATTATCTCAACAGCTATGCCCGCACTTTCAAATAGTTCTTTAAGATAAAAAACAATGGCAGATTCGTTGCCAGGGGGGTTGGAGGTATTAATGCGGATCAGGTCGCTTAATATTTTTTCAGGGGCCAGAGACATTTATATCTCCTCCTTGAGTGTAAGTTCATATCAGTTCAATATAGTTTGTCAAGAACAAAAAGTTACCATGCCTCTTTAACCAGGTGACAGGAGACATAGTGGTCGGGGCCGACTTTTTTTAGCACCGGTACCTGCTCAGAGCAAATTTCTACAGCCCTGGGACAACGGGTGTGGAAAGTGCAGCCCGCTGGCGGATTTGCCGGACTGGGAACATCCCCGGTCAGGATTACACGTTTTTTATCGTAACCCGGGATCATCGAGGGCACTGCCGAGAGCAGGGCCTGCGAGTATGGGTGCAGCGGAGATGAATAAAACTCTTTTTTCGGGGCATCCTCAACGATGCGACCCAGGTACATTACCCCGACCCGGTCAGCGATGTGTTTAACCACGCTCAGGTCATGCGATATAAAAAGGAAGGTCAGGCCAAATTTTTCCTGAAGATTCTCCAGCAAGTTTACGATTTGCGACTGGATTGAAACATCTAGGGCAGAGATTGGTTCGTCGGCGACAATAAACTGCGGTTCCAATACCAGGGCCCGGGCAATCCCGACTCGCTGCCTCTGCCCGCCTGAGAATTCGTGCGGATAACGCCGATAGTGATAGGAGTCGAGGCCGCAAACTTTCAAAATTGATTCCACTTTTTCGCGACGCTCACTACCTTTAGCTATACCGTGTACTTCCAAAGCTTCACCGATCGCCTCACCAATGCTCATCCGCGGGTTAAGCGAGCTGTAGGGATCCTGAAAAATTATCTGCATCTTTTTGCGCATGTTGCGCAGCTCATTTTTACCCATTGCAATTACATCCCGGCCTTTAAAAGACACACTGCCTCCAGTGGCATTTAACATCCTCAGTATAGTCATGCCGGCTGTAGATTTTCCGCAGCCCGACTCGCCAACCAAACCGTAAGTCTCCCCGCTAATTATACGAAGATCTATTCCATCAACAGCCTTTATATGGCCCGTTACACGGGAAAACACACCTGCCTTAATGGCAAAATATTTCTTTAATCCCTTGACTTCAAGAATCGGTTCCGGGGCTGCCATTTATGTCATCCTTTCAGCTTTCTGTTTTTGATAGAGCCAGCAGCGGACCAAGTGTTGCGGTTTTGGTTCTAAAAGGTCAGGCATTTCCCGGCGGCATATATCCATTACTTCTGAACAGCGCGGATGAAATGCGCATCCAGAAGGCATCTCTGAAGGGTTAGGAACTGAACCGGGGATGTACTCAAGAGTTTCTTTTTCTTCTTCCAATATCGGCTTCGACCTGATCAGGCCCGCTGTGTAAGGATGAAGCGGCTCGTTAAAAAGGCTGTAAACATCAGTATTCTCAACAATTTTGCCTGAATACATTACCACTACGTGCTGGGCCATTTCGGCAATAACACCGAGATCATGGGTTATGAAAATAATGGCTGTGTTAACTCTTGTTTTAATATCTTTCATTAATTCAAGAATCTGGGCCTGGATGGTGACATCCAGTGCGGTGGTCGGCTCATCGGCGATTAAAAGCTTTGGATTGCAGGAAAGAGCCATGGCAATCATGGCCCTCTGACGCATACCGCCGCTGAGTTGATGAGGGTAGTCATTAATGATCTCACCCGGACGAGGGATACCAACTAACTCCAACATTTTTACGGCCTCTTTCCAGGCGTCATCACGTTCTAAGCCCTGATGAAGGCGAATCGCTTCACTGACCTGGTCCCCAATCTTGTAAACCGGGTTAAACGAAGTCATCGGTTCCTGAAATATCATGGCAATATCATTGCCCCTTATTTTGCGCATACTTTTTTCATCGAAGGATAACAGATCCTGATCATTTAACAAGACCCTGCCCCCTTCTATTTTGCCCGGTGGATACTTGATCAGCCTCATAATACTTAAAGATACAACACTTTTACCGCAACCCGATTCACCGACCAGGCCGACCACTTCCCCCGGCCTGACGTTAAATGATACTCCATCTACAGCACGGATAATAGCATCATCAGTATAAAATGTAGTTTTTAAATCTTCTACCTTAAGCAGATATTCCATCTTAAACCTTCCTTTATCACTACCGGATCAGCAGACGCTACTGTTACCTGTGTTTCCTGGAACGGGGGTCAAGAGCATCGCGCATGCCATCACCAATTAAGTTAAAACCGAGGACCATAAAGAAAATTGCCAGGCCAGGATAAGTGGTCAGGTGATGAGCAGTCCGAATATACTGTCGTCCATCACTGAGCATCCGGCCCCATTCAGGATCGGGGGCCTGGGCTCCCAGCCCCAGGAAGCCGAGACCAGCAGCCCACAAAATAGCTGTCGCTATCTGGAATGTAGACTGAACAATAATCGGTCCCAGGCAGTTAGGCATAATGTGGCGCATAATTATACGGGCATCGCCAATGCCAAGCGCTTTGGCGGCAGTGACAAACCCCTGTTCTTTAGCGGAAAGAACAGAACCGCGCACCAGGCGGGTATAGATCGGTACCGAGGCAATGCCAACGGCAATCATCACATTTTCCACACCAACCCCAAGAATGGTAACTACCACAATAGCCAGCAGTATACCGGGGAAAGCAATTAATATATCAATAATCCTCTGAATAAATAAGTCAAATCTACCCCCGAAATAACCCGAAAGAGCCCCTACGGGCACCCCGATAAACATACCGATGGCTACAGATAAAAACCCGATCAATAAAGATATTCGCGCACCATAAAGAATCCTAGAGAAATTATCGCGGCCTAACCAATCGGCACCCAGAATATGCTCCCTTGACGGGAGATCACGGGCAACGCTGAAATCAGTTGCAACCGGATCATAGGGGGTGATGAGCGGAGCAAAAATTGCCGAGAGTACAAATATAGCAAGGATTGCCAGGCCTACCATGGCCAGGCGGTTGCGGCGCAGGTGCCGCCACACCTGGCGCAGTTCGGTATCTTTTTTGGGGGTGGCCAGTTTGCTGTGGTTATCAACTTGCTTCGATTTATTAAACATAGCGTTACTCCACCTCCTTGTTGCCGTAACTAATACGTGGATCAAGGAAAGCGTAAATAACGTCGACCACCAGGTTAATCATTACGAAAAAGACAGCAAGCAGGAGAACCGCACCCTGCACTACAGGATAATCACGGGCCAGGATGGAATCGACCATCAGGCGACCGACACCCGGCCAGGAAAAAACGGTCTCAGTCAGCACCGCACCGCCCAGCAGTGTTCCGAACTGCAAGCCCATTACAGTCACGACAGGGATCAGGGCATTTTTTAGAGCGTGCTTATAAACGACTACCCGTTCAACCAGCCCCTTGGAGCGGGCTGTGGTTATGTAGTCCTGGCCTAAAACATCAAGCATACTGGAGCGGGTAATACGGGCAATCAGGGCTGTCGTCGCCAGGCCGAGAGTAAGGGCCGGCAGTACAAGGTGCTGCCAGGTGCCGATGCCGCCTGAAGGCAGCCAGCCGAGATGCACGGAAAAGAGGAGTTGGAACATTATCCCCAGCCAGAAAACCGGGGCTGCCACCCCGAACAGGGCAAAGAGCATACTGGCATTGTCAAAGAGGGAGTAACGCCTGGTAGCAGAAACAATTCCGGCGCTCATGCCGGCAATAATGGCAATAACCATGGCAGTAGAGGCCAATACCAGGGTGTTCGGAAAACGCTCAGCTAATTCCGTTGTCACTGGCCGACGTGTAAAAGTGGAGCGGCCGAGATCCCCCTGCAGAAGATTTGTCATGTATACGTAATATTGTATATGCAAGCCTTCATCTAATAGAAGGTCTTTACGGACCTGTGCGATATATTCAGGACTGGCGTGAACTCCGGCAATAGCGCGGGCGGGGTCACCCGGTATGAATCTGATAATAGCAAAAACAAGAATAGATACCCCGATCAAAACCGGTATGGCCAGTAGCAGCCTTCTGATTACATATCCGTACAACTATTGTCAACTCCCGAAAGACTAAAGAATAATTTAAACGTAGGCCTTAAATTAAAAAACGGGGACCGGACGCTCAGACAAGCCGCACTACAGCTAAGCTTACGCCCGATCCCCTCATTATGAAACAGGTTAATTCGTTACCTCTTGAAACTAAGCAGCTTGTATTTATTGTGGTTGCAGGTTAAATCCGATGTAAATTACACGAACACTGTCTTCAAAAACCACATCAATGCCTGCTTCTGCTTCAAGACGCTCGATTTCAGTCGGAGGCACTGCCATTATAGCGTGTGCTTCTCCGGTTTCAAGCATAATAACCCGGGAGCTTGATTCAGGAACGAATTTAAAAGTGACACTATCCAGTGCAGGTATGTCGCCCCAGTAATCTTCGTTCTTTTCCATCACAATCTGCTCACCACGATCCCAGCTAACAAACTTAAATGGACCTGTACCTACAGGTGCCTCAACATGTTCGCCTTCATCCAGGGCTTCCAGGGAAGCAGGACTGTGCATAGCAATAAAGGAGTGAGACAGGTGAGATGCGATCGGGGCAAATATCTGGTCTAGATGAAGTCTTACTGTATATTCATCTACAATTTCAACTTCATTTACTTCACCAAGCAGGAAGGCAAACACAGCTGCATCTTCACCTTCGAAATCACCTTTAGCCATAAAGCGGTCAAGGTTATACTTAACAGCTTCAGCGTTAAAAGGCTCGCCGTCATGGAAAGTTACTCCTTCACGAAGCTCGATGTCCCAGGCCAAACCATCTTCGGTCGGCTCCCAGGATTCGGCAAGGTTGGGCTCGAGGGTTCCATCTTCTGCCAGGTATATAAGGGTTTGAGCCATATGCTCAGAAACAGTGGCAGCAGGTGCTGACATTATCTTAAGCGGATCGAGGTTTTCAGGCTCAGCGCCGATAGCGATGATTAAATCCTGCTCATCGCCATCAAGAGAGGCATCCCAGGCCAGAATGTTTTCCAGCGGGTGATGGATTAAACCTTCTACCCCTTCACGCACCGCATTTACCTGCCCTTCATTGTGCAGGTAAATCCATGGCGCATCTTCCCAGATCATACTAATAGCTTCACTGTAGAGACCTTCACGAACATTACGGTCCGGTGTTACCCTGGCTTCGTCAAGCAGGGCATCTACTTCATCATTAGCATAGTAGGATACATTGTTGGCGGGAGGCCACTGGCTGGAGTGGAATAGGGCGTAGAGACCGTAATCGGCATCGAGGGTAACTGTGCCCCAACCAAGCATGTAAGCATCATGTTCTGCATCTTCAGGCGGAACAATGACAGTATCCAAATACGTACCCCAGTCATAAGTAGTCAGACTGGCAGTAACGCCTACTTCGGCGAGCATAGCCTGGACTGCTTCGGTTACCACATCATCCTGCGGATAGCGGCCGGTAGGATGAAAAAGCTCGATTTCAAAGCCGTCTCCAAAACCTGCTTCAGCCAGCAGTTCCCTAGCTCTATCGGGATCATAATCATAGGGCCCTACCTGGGTATATCCAAAAACAGCGGGCACAACGGGGGCGCTGGAAGGAGATCCAACCCCCTCAAAAATTGTTTCAATAATCGCTTCTTTATCGATGGCATAGTTCAGAGCCTGCCTGACCCTGACATCTTCAAACGGATGAGCCACCTCAGGTTCATCTACCGGCTCATCAACGACTTCCTCATCAGGAGCACAGCCGCCAACTAAAAGACCCGTCATTAAAAGCAAAACCAAAAAACCAAACATCCATTTTCTCATTTTCAATAAACCCCCTAGTTTTTGTTGCTGATGATACAAACTTCACAGATTCTCTTCAAATCATCGATCACCGCCTTTTTCAATATTTTATGTCCATTCAAAAAAAGATAACAAGGTTTACCCAAGCATCTAAATACGAACATACTATAAAGATATCATATATTTTGCTTGTGTCAAGAATTGAACAAAAACTTAAACCTGGCAGATGTAAACCCCTCAGTTTTGATTCAATATTCGGTCAGGCTCTGCTTCAATGTTCTCCCATTTCCCGCAGCGTCCTCCCCAGCGAGCCAGCAGTTCACCATCAAGTGAGAGATTGACAATTTCACATATATTTGGACAGCCATCACAAACAAACGTATTTGCCTCATAATTTAGCTCACTAAGGTTAAACCCCCTGAAAGACGACAATTCCTGCTTGTCTTCCAAAGTATAGCGGGATAGTATGGCAGAACCGATAGCACCCATTACATGATAGTGGTCGGGAACAATTACTTCCATTTCCAGGGCTTTCTCAAAAGCGGCTTTAATACCTACATTTGCTGCTACACCGCCCTGGAATACAATAGGAGCCAGAATCTGCTTTCCTTTACCGACATTATTCAAATAATTGCGCACCAGCGCATCACATAAGCCGCCAATAATATCTTCAAGACCATAACCCATCTGCTGTTTGTGAACCATATCTGACTCTGCAAAAACTGAACAACGTCCGGCAATCTGTGCCGGATTATTATTCTTCAGGGCCAGTGCGCCAAAATCCTCAATCGGTATGCCCAGGCGGGCAGCCTGGTGATCGAGAAAAGAACCTGTCCCCGCTGCACAAACAGTATTCATGGCAAAGTCAACAACCACACCGTGGCGCAGGATAATTATTTTTGAATCCTGGCCGCCAATCTCAAGAACAGTTTGCACGCCGGGCACAATAAAGTCGGCGGCAATGGCATGGGCTGTAATTTCATTTTTTACCACATCTGCGCCAACAGCCGCACCAACCAGGTTACGCGCGCTGCCGGTAACCCCGACACCGCTTACCACTGATCTTTCCGGCAATTTCAGAGCCAGATATTTTAAACCTTCCTGAACCACTTTGATCGGCTGACCTCTCGTGCGCAGGTATTCATAAGCAAGAACCCGGTTATTATCATCGATCACTACCAGATTCGTACTAACAGAACCAACATCTATACCCAGCCATATATTCATCTACAGTTAACCCATCCTGCTTCGCTTCCGTTTCGCCCATATCATGTCAACAAAAGCTTCCAGGCGGGTCTGAACACCTCCTTCACCGGTATGCTCATCGATAATCATTCCCAGAAAGGGAACACCAGCAGATTTAGCTTCCAGTTCCAGGGTTTTATCGACCATTGCATCAGGACCGCAGCCAAAGGCAGTGACGTGAATGATGCCGTCAATATCCTGCTCGCCCTCAAGAAGATATAGACCGGCCCAACATACCTGGTTGCTGTAGTACCAAAAAAAGTTTTGGGGTAAAATATTAGAAAAACGGCGCATCACACGCTGGGGTATCTGCTCAAAAGTAATCACTTTAACGCCTAATTTAAGCAGTTTATCATAAATCCCTGCGCTGATAAAAGGGTCGTAAATAGCATAAGGGTACCCGAGCAGGGCAACTACTGCTTTCTTTATCCTTTCCACTCCGCCTGCCTGCTTTTTATCGCTGATGTCCTGCTGCTCTTCTTCGCCGAAAACAACCTTAAGCGCTTCTGTAGGCGTAAGGCCTTTTACCTGAAGATTGCAATACTGTTTATGCTTACGGACAGCACATCTGGCAGCATAAAGAATCTTAAAAGGGTTCCTTACCCCTAGAGCCCGGGCGACAGAAATAAAAAACCGAAACTGACCACCCGGGAAGCCACTGCAGTCATAACGAACATCAATCAGTTCAGGTAGATTAACACCGGAAAAACGGACCATGTCCGGCAGCCCTAAAAACTTAGGGCAAAAGGTAGACTTGCCGTCAGCGCTGACCATGCGGGGTACAAAAATACAGTCAACCCTGCCGACAAGGTCAAACACATGACCATGATAAACTTTTATAGGAACGCAGGCATCATTAACCGTTTCTTTGATCCCGGCTTCAAGGATTTTCCGATTCGTTGCATTCGAAATAACGACT
>SLHT01000237.1 GCA_007136055.1 Syntrophomonadaceae bacterium | reverse complement strand
CCTCCAGGAGCAGCCTCATTACCCGGGACGTGCTTTCATGAATAACCACCCTGGCCTGCTGATCGTAAAATGTCGGGGTCCGGTTGATAATAACCAGGTTTTCACAGAAAGAAGGAAGCTGATTAGCCGGGGAAACCTGCATGCTTGAGCCGACCACCATTATCAGGTCGGCCCTGCCGGCCTCTTCCAAAGCCTCCTTGTAGTCTGGCGACAGCGGTTCCCCAAAAAGAACCACATCCGGTTTAAGCGGCTCGCCGCATTCCACGCACAGCGGCGGCACAAGCCCTTCTTCTACATCGGCGGCAACTTCTTCAATAGTTACCTGGTAATCGCAGGTCATACAGCTGGCGCTGCTTAAAGTACCGTGGATTTCTAAGACTTTTTTGGAGCCGCCTTTCTGGTGCAGACCATCAACATTCTGGGTAATTACCGCCTTGACCAGGCCGCGCTTTTCCAGTTCGGCCAGGACCAGGTGCGCTTCGTTCGGTTCGGCTTCTCCGAGCATGCGCACAAATGGAGCTCCACCCTCATAAAACGCTTTCGGGTTAGCTTTAAAACCCTGGATGGTAAATAGTTCAGGGTCAAGCATTGTCCAGAGACCGCTACCGGGGCTGCGAAAATCGGGGATTCCGCTTTCGGTCGACACGCCGGCCCCGCTCAGGACCACGACATGCTCGCTTTTTTCGAGCAGATCGGCAATTTTCGTGATTTTTTCAAGTTGCTCTTCCAAAAGTATCTCCCCCTAATGTTTATTTAGATTTTATAAAATAACCCACAGTGGGCAGGTTTAGTCAATCCAGACTTTTATTTTGCGGTTTCGAGGACCGTCAAATTCGGCCAGGAATATACCCTGCCAGGTGCCGAGGTCAAATGAACCGTTCCTTATAATAAGGTGTAGGGAGCTGCCCAGCAGGGCTGCCTTTATGTGGGCATCGCTGTTGCCTTCACGGTGACGGTAATCTCCCTTTAGCGGAACCATATTTTGCAAGAAGCGCAGCAGATCTTCCATTACATCGGGATCGTTATCTTCATTTATAGTAATTGCGGCAGTGGTATGCGAAACAAAAACTGTGCAGCAGCCATCTTCCGCCTTGCTTGCGGCAAGCAGTTCGTTTAAGCGGGGGGTGATATTGATAAATTGTTCGCGGGCAGTGGTTTTAACGCTCAGTTCCAGGTGCACGGGGCTCACCTCTTTTAGAATGTAGCCGGATATTCCTGTTCCGCCAGTTTTTTTGTTATGTACCCCTTGTTCAGTGGTGAAGAGCTGATTTAAAACCGGGGCAGGATTAACAGGCCATGCCTATACCTGCTATTATGGGTTTCTCAAGGCCCCTTCTCCTGAAAGAAATCTTTGACAAGGGAAACCGCTTAAGGCTAGTCTTCTTCCCTGTTAGTCAGGAGAGCAAGCATATTACGGTACGCTTTGCGATCAATCTGCAAAACAGAGTTAATTTCGTTAAACTTGCGGCGCACACTGGCCGTTGAAACGCCATAGGCCGCGGCAAGTTCTTTCTGGGTCAGTCCGAGAAAGTGAAAACGGGCCAAACAGTACTCAAGCCCTGCCGCCCAGGTTTGGAGCATATTTATTCGCGGTCCCTGCGGATAAATACGGTTGATAAAATCGAGCCAGATCGCTTCAGCATCATCGTAAAACTCATCGCTGTAATAAGAACTGCGGCGCATATTGGCAAAAGTGCACTCTAAAACCTGCTGCCATTTACCTTCCCAGAGCGGCGCCGGCGGAGGACATTTGCCCAGCTCGATATCAATAAAGTCCCCCTGTGAGTAAATGCGACAGGTGCCGTTCGGGTTTACCTTTTTCAGCTCGTGCAGGGCTACCTGGCGCAGGCGTTCATTCACCCAGGGATTGGCAGCAAACTCGGCCAGGCTGTGGCAGGACGCCTGGCAGCCTGTTTCCCCATACAGCAAGAGAATTGCTTCCTTGAGCAGGTCTCCGCCCTGGTAAAGACCCCAGCGCAGGGTCTGCTGAAAACCCTTTTCCTCAAGGAGAAGCCCTTTGAACTGAACCCGGCTTAAGTCCCCGACCAGCTTCATCAGGGCCTCACTTTCAGCCGCATTTGGTCCGTGGTTGTATGTTTCAACTTCGTCTTCATCTTCCATGGCCAGCAGCAGGTCTTCCGCGTCCTCGGCCATATCTCCTTCAGGTGAAGTCTCCAAATACTTCAGAAGGAAGCGCTTTGCTTCACCCAGGTCTTCCATCAGACCGTAATTAACCGCCATGAAGAAATAACATTCGGTCAGCTCCGTGTCCATATTCCTGACGATATGATCGAATATGCAATTGGCCTCTTCCAAATGGTTTATCTTGCTCAGCAAACAGGCCAGGTTGTAATGGTTTAAGGGGTCGTCCGGCTCTGCCTCAACTGCTTTCTGCAGGTAGAGCAGGGCCTTGGAGGGTTTGTTCTTCTGGCTGTAATATGCGCCCTTGCGAGCGTAATAAGGGGCATCCCGGGTAAAGGGAACAACATTGAAGTTTCGCTGATCAGTTCTTGCTATTCCCCCGGGCCGATATGCTCTTCCCAATTATTTCACCATCGCTTTCTGTAAATGCTTACGATTACTCAATAAATTTATACAAATAATCTTTTAGCTCTTATATGCTCTTAAAGGCATACGCTCCTACTTCTATATAAACTTTAGTTCTATGAAACAGATTAATAATCCTGCCCGCCATCCTGATCATCTGCAGGTCTTATATAGATGCTCCGCTCGAGAAAGCGATCCCATTCTGTCCAATCGCCGCCCCCTGGTGCATGTTTTTCCATAATTTTTATAAACTGGTTCATCCGGGCGCTGACCAGGTCGGCATGGAATAAGGCGAAGGCGTGAATGGTTTTCGGCACCTCCGGAGAGCCCCACTCACGCTGGCCGTGATGGGAGAGCATCATGTGCTCCAGCTCTATTTTTAAGGTTTCAGGAAAATCTTCCAGTTTGGTCAGCTTGCCGCTGAGCATTTCCTTGCCAATGCTGATATGGCCGACCAGCTTGCCACGGTCGGTAAAGTCGAAGCTGATGCTGTCCAGCTTGTATTCTGCAATTTTACCGATATCGTGTAAAATTGCTCCCGTGAGCAGCAGGTCTAACTGAATCTGTGCCGGGTAGAGAGCCGCCAGGTTGCGGCAGACGGCAATCACCTCGAGGGTGTGCTCGAGCAGGCCGCCAACACAGTTGTGGTGGATGGTGCGCGCTGCGGGGGCGGCAGCATAGTGGGCGGCAAATTCACTGTCGGTGAAAAATTCATCCAGCAAGGCTTTTAAATGCCTGTCTTTAATTTCCTGTTTCATTATTTCTTTTAATTCGGCTATCATTTCAGCCGGATCTCGTTCCGATACGGTCTGAAAGAAAGCCCGGTTTACTCCTTCAGGGTCAAGCTTGCGCAGGTCTGCAACCACGACCTGCGGGCCGTGATAGTCGCTCACTGAACCGCGAACGAAAACAACGTCGTCCTGCTGCACAGCCTGGCTGCCGGTGGGCGGATCCCACATTACCGCCTTAACCCTGCCGCTTACATCCCCTAAGGTAAGCCTTAAGAAATACTCACCCTCCCGGTGCGGCGAAGAAAAGGCTGTCTTGTTTGCCTCGAGCACCAGGGCCTGGGTTTCTACTTCGTCGCCTATCTTTAAATCCTTAATCATCTGTTTTTTCATCAGCTTCTCCTGACCGGTGTTATTACTATATGCAACTTATAAATTCTGCTTATTAATCTAACATAAAGCGGGGTGTGTGTGAAGAAGCGGGAAAGATTTTAAGGGATATTAAGCAAAATTCAGATATAATATGTTAAGATCTTAACAACAGGCGGCTATGTGGAATTTTATAATAATGCTGCTTGCACCGGTGATTTTTATTATATTTCCGTATTCTACTGACTTTTTTTGCTGTCTTAATGCTCTTTACAGCTCCCGGCTTCCTATTTTCAGCTTTAATTGTCCAGCTGGCTTTTCTTAACATTTTCATAATATCTCTACATCAATTCATAAAAACTCTTGACAAACTCCCCCGTCGGTGTTAAATTAAGACACAGCGAGGTGCTATTAAGCATTGAACGCAAGAAAGATATTTTTTAAAATCAGAAAGGAAGTGTTTTAAGAGTGAAAAGGACTATTTTAGCAGTAGCATTAGCCGTTATCTTTGTTATGGCTCTTGCAGTCCCGGCTTTCGCCCAGATGACTCACACCAAGACTG
>SLHT01000104.1 GCA_007136055.1 Syntrophomonadaceae bacterium | reverse complement strand
ACCCAGGTGAAAGACAGCGTAATCTGTGAGCTTTTAAGAGCTTACGAAGCGGCAGCGGTTAAGGCGGCAATAAAGTGCACAGATTTTATTGCCGCCAGAAACCCCCTGTCGGTGATCAGGTGGATGCTTTCAACCGGCTCTTACATTATGCCGGCAGACAGGCAGGACCCGCTGCAGCCGCCCGAAAAAACCGTGCCGGGCCCGCCGGGGCCGGAAGAAGAGGAGGCCGTGCGTAAAATGATCAAAGAAGCGCGCGCCGGGTTACTTAAAAAAACGACCCAAAAAGCGCAAATTCAGCCCGTATCAATCAGGTGAACATACTCCTGCTTAAGCATTGCCGGAATATCTGGCATTTCACAACAGATGCGCTTAACGCCGGGTAAAACGGACAGGTGGGCGTCAGCAAGACCGGTTTGTGTAAAATGGACCGGGTCTTTGGCAACTAAAAACACTTCTTCGCAGAGCGTGTAGGCTGTCCCAATTTCAATGTTGGTGCTCACCGTACCCGGTAAAATGGCAATAAATATATCTGCCCGCCCAATAGCGTTAAGGCTTTTTGTGGCGAGGCATTTGCTGACAAAAGCATCTGTGTGAAAAACGCTGTGCGGCCATACCCAGGTAGGTGGCCGGCCGCGCGGTCAAGGCGCCGCCAAGCGCAAAAGTATAGCAGAGGCGGCGTACACATATGTGTCACATTCAGCCGGTTCGCAAAATATTTATTTTACCTTTTTTTTTTTTATGTTTTTTAAGGCAGCCTCCAGCTGTTCGTCAACAATGTGCGTATAGATCATGGTTGTCACAAGGGAAGCGTGGCCAAGCGCTTTCTGCACAAGCCTTATGTTGGCGGTATCGTGAAAAAGGTCCGTGGCAAAGGTGTGGCGCAGGATGTGCGTTTTAGCTTGTTAAGACGTTATATATTGCCGGATCAGATATTCCAACCCCTGAAAGATTAATAAAGTCGTATTAAGCAAACTGTGCTTACTGTAGGTTAGAGATTAGAGGTTGGGGTTTTTAAAAGCAGAGTGTTTTCTTACTATTGCTCTGCCTGCTCCAGGCGGCAGAGGCAGTCGTAATAGGCAGCCTGATTTCCAAAGTCAGTCAGGCGATCGGGGGTCAGGTTGTTAACCGCTGCTCCCGACAAATGCCACCAGCCCTGGTAAACCATTACGGTATCAGGGCTGACCCTGTCACTGATTGCCACCCTGGCTTCAATACTGCCCCTTACCGAAACAATCCTGACCTTAACCCCATTGCTCAACCCTTCACTTTTTGCTGCCCGGGGGTGGATATATGCCATCGGGTGCCACTCATCCCCGGGCAGACAGTGTGTAGAGTGAATTGAATCTTTTGGATGAGGGGTTACAAACCAGTAGTTAAATCCTTCCTGCCGAAGCGAATAGTCGTTTAGCTCAAGTGGTTGGCGATATAAAGCTACCCCGTCACCACCTTCACTTTCAGCCTTTTCAGAGTAAAAATTAAACTTCCGATCAGCCGTTTCGAAAACCCCTTCAGACCAGGGTATATCATTTGCCCCCGGCAAAAGAAGGGGCGCCTTTTCTTTTATTCGCTGCAGGCTAAAACCTGTGGCATCAGTTAATGGTTTAACCACGCGGGTTAATATTTCTTTCGTATCCGGGCCGGGGAAACCTTTTACTTCCATCAGATCGGCTAATTCTTTCAGATAATCATACTCAGAACGGCATTCGGCCAGGGGCTTTGTCACTCGCGAACTGTAGTTGAGATACTGGTGGCCCATAGAAGTGTAATAAAGATCTTCTTCCTCAAGAAATGATGTGCAGGGCAGGACCAGGTCAGAAGCAGCAGCTGTATCGGTCATAAAATGATCGGCGGTAACAATGAAGGAGGTTTTTTGAAAAACCCGGGCCAGACGACTATTGTTGCCAATCTGAACCATTGGATTAGCCCTGCTGATATAAATAAACTCAACCGGTGGATCTGTAAAACTTTCCAGGGCGGCTGCAAGCTGCGGCTTAGGGTAATAACGTTGCTGAGGATTAAGATCACTTCCCCTGAGGTAAGCATGATCAATATAACGATCAACCCGGAAATTGGCATAATTAGCTCCTCCTCCGGGTATGCCGATATTGCCGCTCAGCGCAGCCAGGGCATCGATTGCCCGTACATTATTCCCGCCATTACTGTGCCGCTGCAAACCTATACCGATTAAGATTGCAGCGGGCTTGCTTTCAGCATACTGCACAGCAAGCTTTTCAATTGTTTCGCCGGGAAGGCCGGTCAGTTCAGATGTCTTATCAATTGTATACTCCTTACACGCGGCCGAAAAACGATCAAAACCGCTGCAGTTATGTTCAACATAATGCTTATTGAAGAGGCCTTTACTAATCATGACCCGGGCCAGACCCAGGGCCAGGGCGCCGTCGCTCCCCGGCTTAACTCTTATATAATCATCGCTAAGTTTCGCAGTAGCAGTTTGCACAGGATCAATGAGGATAACCCCTGATCCTTTTTCTTTTGCCTGGCGAATGAAAGGCAACAGGTGGATTGAAGTATATGCGGGGTTACGTCCCCAGATAATGATCAACTTTGCATTAATCAGATCCTCATGGGGATGACTGAGCACAGCCCCGAAATCAATTTTTTGCGCAGCAAGGCCCGCACCCCAACAAAGGCTCCCCTTGTGGACCGTACAGCCCCCAAGGGCGCTAAAAAAACGTGACTCGATATTTTTAAGGATCCCGCCATATCCACCGTCATAAAAATGAAGTAAAGCCAGGGGACCGTACTTATCCAGGGCAGCATTGATATTCCAGGACATTGCTTCCAGGGCCTGCTGCCAGCTAACCCGCTTAAACGAACTGCCTTGTTTAAGCAGGGGGTAGCGCAGGCGCTCGGGGTGGTTCAGGCGCTGCAGGTGCATTTTACCCTTACCGCATATAGCCTTGCCGGTTATATGTTGATTGGAATCCGGTTCGATCGACATTAATTTGCCTTGCTCTTCTTTCACCAGCAGGGCACACTGGTCCCAACAGTCAAGCGGACAGGTTGTTTTAAAAGTTCTCATTTTTTTCACTATCCCAATATTTTTTTCACGATACAATAAGAGCCTTTTTGTTTTAGCAGCAAGGGCTCATCTCCTGATCCGCCGGACCACTGCCCTTAAGTGCTCAAGGGTTGTGCCGCAGCACCCTCCAACCAGGGAAGCCCCGCTGTCGATACATTGCAGCACCCCGTTTGCAAATTCCTCCGGTGACATATCATAAACTGTTTTATCATCAATTAGCTTTGGCTTTCCGGCATTAGGCTGGATAAGTATCGGCAAGGCAGTATGCTCCTTGTAGATAGCTGCAATCCGAGCCATTTCTGCAGGGGCAAGATCTCCGCAGTTAGCGCCGAGAACATCAGTGCCGTGTTTTTCCAGCGCTTCGGCAATCTCAGCCACCGTACTGCCCATAATTGTATGCCCTCCCTTTCCTGTATCGGCAAAAGAAAGAGTCACGATAATTGGCAGCGCAGTAACAGTACGGGTTGCTTTTAAAGCACAGACCGCTTCGCGCAGGTCAGTCATTGTTTCAATAATAAACCCGTCTACCCCGCCCTCGATGAGGATACGGGCTTGTTCTTCAAAATTATCAGAGAACTGCTCTTCGCTGTAGGTACCGTATGGTTTCAGGAGTTTTCCGGTAGGACCTATATTCCCGAACACATAACGGCTTTCAGCGGCAGCTTTCCTGGCCAGGCTGACTCCCGCCAGGTTGGCCTCCCTGAGGTCAGCATCAAGACCTTTTGATTCCATACTAATCCTGTTCATGGTAAACGTATTAGTAGTTAAAGCATCGACACCCATCTCAACATAGTCACTATGAAATTTTAAGATGGCTGCCGGGTTAGTCAGGTTAGTGATTCCACTTGCTTCCACACCGCGCCTGGCCAATTCTGTCCCCGTTCCTCCATCAAATATAATTACTTCTTTCTCCGCCAATACTTTCTTTAAATCCATTTTAACTTCACCACTTCCCTCTGTTTTTTCTAAACTAAGTTCAAAACACCCGGCTCCTGGCATTTTTATAAATCATTCGTCTAAGACTGATCAGATCCACTCTTTCTGAAAAACTGCTTATATTATATCAAACCTTTGTTCTAGGAGCAACATGGAAATTAAAAAGAGCCTAAAGAAAACTTGTATTTCCTATCATTACAAAAAGCCTCCCCAGCAAATTTGTCATCGGGAAGACTTT
>SLHT01000246.1 GCA_007136055.1 Syntrophomonadaceae bacterium | reverse complement strand
AAGGTTTAGTGCAGTTTAAGGGTCAGGAGATGAGCTTAAGTTTACGGGCCAGGGCGACGGCCTGTAATTTGCCCCTGACTCCCAGTTTTCCATATATATTACTGGAATGCCACTTTACTGTGCCGGGCGATAGAAATAGCGTGACGGCTACTTCTTTGTTGGAAAGTCCTTTAGCGAAGAGTTCAAGAATTTCCAGCTCCCGGTTGCTGAGTTCTTCGATCAAGCCCTGGTATTTTGGCTCAGCGGGGCTGGTTTTCTCAGCATTACTTTCCCGGACAGGAATGTCTATTACACCAGCTGAAGGCTCTGTGGATACTTTCGGCGGTACTTGATTACCATCAAGATCAGCGGATGTCAGTTCGCTTAAGATCTTATGGACAAAATCGGTCAGATTAGGGTTTGCCCTTAAAGATTTGCTGTTTTCCCGGCACAGGCAGCGGGTATACACGGATGCTAATTTTCTCCCTTCGTCGATAAAAACCCGAAAGTAGCCGGCAGGATGACCGAGGTGGAGTGCTCTTTCGAGCTCTGCTTCGGCCTCACTTTTTTGATTCTTCTTTTCGGCAAGCTCGCTTTTTGCCAGCAGAATTTCGAGTAAGAGCTTCATATTTCCACCTCGGGAAGCCATCCCTTCAATATGGCTCAGCACTTTAGCGGCCCTGGTTTTCCGGTTTTTGCCGCTTCCTAAAATGCAAGCGGCTAAAGCCAGGTAGCAGCGTTCCTGACCTCCGGTAATTTCTAAATCTTCCCTGATACCGGCTCTGTCCAGGGTCTCTGCGGCTTCATTAAGCTTATCCAGTTTTAAATAGAGCAAAGCCTTCCAGGCCGTTAGTGGCATGACTATAAAGTTGGGCAGAACAACCTCCATGTGCAATTTTTCCAATCTGTTTGCCACATCCAGTGCTTTGCCATAAAAGCCCTGTGAGTAGAGGCAGGCAATTTTATAGAGATAGTTCCAGCCATGAGAAGGTTTTTCAGGTTCACTCAGATGGAGCCCTCTTTCTATACATCGTTCCGCTTCCTCAAAGTTACCGGTTTCTCTGTGGTAATCACCTAAAAGTGTCCATAGCAGGCCTGTTCTCGGCAATCCCGACAGACCTTCCTTTTTAATATCCTCCAACAAATTACGAGTCATTGTTTCCGCTTCTGCCAGTCTGCCCAGGTAATGTAAGGTGGTGGCGGTCTTAAACCCTGTGCTAAGGGCTAAATAGGTATTACCGTGCGCCAGGTTGTTGCGGTGGGCTTCCAGGTAATAGTGATAAGCTTCCCTGGGATTTCCCGAAAAAAGCCGGGCATCACCTGATATCACACCGACTTTTGAGCGCCAGTAGATGTTCTTTTCTGATAGCTGACTTAAGGCTGCCTCCGCACTTTTTAGGGCAGCGGAGAAATTATGGGTAAAAATATTGTAATAGGCTTCTACGACAGCTACCATACCGGCAATTTCTTTACTCATGTTACCATTTTCGGAATCAGCATTGCGCACTGCAGTTTTTGCATTATCCAGGATTATTTCTGCATCTTCCCGGCCTTTATGGATCAGGTGAAACCAGGCTTTATGAACAGCCAGCAGGGGGTATTGTTTTAAGAGGTCTACAGGTAAAGCCTCGAGGCAATCAATAATAAAACTGCTGCCCTCTTTTTCAACTATTTCTTCCAGGTTGTCATTTAATATCCCCGCTGTAGTAACCAGGTTTCCACCACTTAAGGCGTAACGAATTGCTTCTCCGGGCTCGTTATTTTCCAGGAACCACTGAGTCGCTTTTTCATGCAGGGCTCCTATTATGTCCGGGTAGGTAGTTTTTAACTGGTGTTGGAGCAGATCGGCAAAAAGGGGATGATAGCGGTACCACACCCCATTTTCATCCAGGGCAATAAGAAACAGGTTTTTGCTTTCCAGCTCGGTTAATAGTGTGGTGCAGTCTTCCCTGCCGGTTACCCGATTGCACAGGGAAGCAGAAAAGCGCTGCAGGAAAGAAGTATGAAGCAGGAATTCCTGTACGGGTTCCGGCTGCATCTGAAAGACTTCTTCACTTAAAAAATGAAATATGTGGCGGTGACTGCCGGTAAAACTTTCTATGAATACATCAGTATCAGGATTTTCTGAAAGAGAAATTGCGGCCAGCCGGAGGCCGGTAACCCAGCCTTCCGTTTTTTTATGCAGAGCTTCGACCTGGGGATTGCTTAGCTGCAGTTCTTTGATGCTGGCTAACAGGCTTCCGGTTTCATTCCGGGTAAACCGCAGGTCTTTTTGACGCATTTCGGTCATTTTGCCCCTGGCTCGCCATTTGGCCAGGGGATAGGGCGGTTCTGAGCGGGTTGTAATGATCAAATGAACAGTAGGTGGCAGGTTTTCAATGAAGAAAACCATGTCCTGATGGATTTGAGTATTATCTATCAAGTGGTAATCATCCAGGCATAAATAAAGTAGTTCTTTGAGGGCAAACATTTCATTAAGGAGCGGTGTCAGCAGAGTATCTCTGCCGGGAGATGATTCCGACTCCAGTGCAGAAGAACGCAATATCCCCAGGCTTGCCTTTCCCAGGTCCGGCTCAACAGTTTTTAGGGCGGAAACTAGATACAACCAGAATCGTTCACGATCGTTGTCGCCCTGATCTATGGAGTACCAGGCAGAACGGTTTTCCTTTCCACGCAACCAGATCCTGGCCAGTGAAGTTTTCCCAAAACCAGCCGGTGCAGAAATCAGGGTCATGTTGCGGCTAAATCCTTCATTCTGGGTCAGATTATTTTCCAACCCTGCCACAAGTGAGGGCCTATCAAGCAGGGTTTTGTTTAATGGAGGAATATTGATTTTAATATTTAAAACTCTACCGACCATATCGTCGCCTCCCACCGGAACTACCCTTCTTCGTTATCGCTCCCAACTCCTTCTTTAGCTTAAGGAACTTAGAATGGGAAAATATAGGAAATAGTAAGGTCTTGCCTACAACCTGGCAAACCTCCCTTGTGGCAGGTCACTTTGATACTGCCATCCATTATTATAAAAACAAGAACAACAGTAAAGGAGCTGTGAAAGATGAAAAAAAAGAAGGTTTTATTTTTCGGTGCAGGGGTGCTGGGCAGCCTGTATGCCGCCCGGATGCATGAAGCAGGTGTGGATGTTACCCTGGTGGCAAGGGGATCGCGCTATGATGATTTAAAAAAACATGGTGTGGTGTTGAAAAATTTTGATAGCGGTGAAGAAACAAAGACACCGGTTAAAGTCGTTGATAAAATGCCGGTCGAAGAATACTATGATTTCTGTGTGGTCCTGGTTCAAAAAAACCAGCTGGAGTCTGCTCTGAAAGCAGTAAAAGTAAATAACAGTATTCCGGCTTTTATTTTTATGAATAACACTGCCGAGGGGCCGGAGGACTTAATAGATGCTCTCGGACGGGAGAGAGTTCTGATGGGGCATGCCAATGCAGGTGGTGAACGACAGGGTCATGTTGTTCATTACATGATTACAGATAAGATGACATTAGGCGAATTAGATGGTAGCAGAAGTAAACGTCTATTACAAATGGCTGAATTATTTAAGGCGGCAGGTTTTCCTGCTGATTTGAGCAGTAATATTGTCTCCTGGAAAAAGTATCATGTTGCCCTGGCAATGCCTTTTGCCAGCGCAATGTACATTAACGGATCATGCAATGTTGCCTTATCTTATAACCGTGGTGATACCCGGAAATGCCTGCAGGGAATTCGTGAGGCTTTTGCTGTACTCACAGAACTTGGTTATCCGGTAGAGCCTCCTAAGCTGAAGTGGGTTTTTGCAATTCCGGACTTCATCTTAACTCCACTATTTCAGCGG
This sequence comes from Syntrophomonadaceae bacterium, assembly GCA_007136055.1. GTDB lineage: Bacteria > Bacillota > Dethiobacteria > DTU022 > DTU022 > T3SED10-7. Next base: position 419 of record SLHT01000246.1, on the reverse strand, counting down.
GTATTAAGAAGCAAAATAGCCGATATTGGCATGGCCCGCCACCTGAGAAACGCGCAAGAAGAAATGGATCAGTTAAATAAAGAATTCCATGCTCTGATTGAAAAAGCAGGCATCGAAACCCCGGTAATCAATGAGCTTGACCGGCGGGCTAAGGCGGCACTTTCGGGCAGTTTCACTGAAAAACCGGCTGGCCGGAATGAATTTGCAACTCCCGCGGGCTAAACAGTACGACTTAGTACTACAGCGAAAGATTAAGAGATGAGCGGTGCCAAGGGAAGGGGACGGTTCGAGCGTCCCGGAGCGCAGCGAAGGCCGAAGGGAAGAGGATGGAACCGTCCGTGCGGCTGAGCAAGGTCGCATCATATAGCGGGTGCGAATCCCGTCAGGCAAAGATTAGCCATCAGCCTGTAGCCAGCCTT
>SLHT01000031.1 GCA_007136055.1 Syntrophomonadaceae bacterium | reverse complement strand
TTTCTTCCCTGCTCACGTAAACTACCCCTTATTAATATGAAAGAGTGGGAACCCCCCACCCTTGAAAGAAAAACCATTTCACCTAAATTAATTTATCATAAAATTGCTAAATGTGCAAGGATAAACAGCTTTTTAAACTATCAACCCGGGGCTTTATCTATCCTGAGGACATACTTAACTATCTCCCAGTACATTTTTGCCCTGGCCAGAAAACCTTTCCACAAACCCAGTTTTTCTTCTTTCATGACGTGGGAAAGATCCTGAAGCGGCACTTCCGCTGTATCAAGATCATTATCATCTACGTACTTATGCAGGGCAACCTCTATACCGAAGCGTGAAAGATCAAGTCCGGAAATGTTTTCTAAAAGCTCCCTTTTTAAGGCTCTCTGGCCTGAGAGAAAGGGAGCCATTTTTTGAGCTAAATCAGTAGTAGCCCTTCCCTTTTGGAAAAGACCGATCGACATCATGGCTTCCCCACCTAAAACAGGTTTCAAAAGAGCTTCGATATGCTTGTCATTCAGACCAATTAAGTCTGCATCAAGGATGAGGATAATTTCTGCCGGACAGCGGTCCAAACCGGCCTTAACGGCCCCGCCTTTACCCCTGTTTTCTAAAATCTCAATGATTCTAATATCTTCGAATACCGAAGCCGCTTCAACAGTCCTGTCTTCAGAACCGTCACTGACAACATATATATAATCAACCAGTGAAGAGTCCTTTAAGGCAGTAAGTACATTACCGATCGTTTTCTCTTCGTTGTAAGCGGGTATAATTGCAGCTACTTCCATGGTCTTCTCTCCCCATTCTCTAAGTGCCGCTTTGCGCTGCCATTAAATCAAGTTCTTCTTTCAGGGCCTCTAACAAGCGACTTTGCCGGACAGTTTTTATGACCTGGCCCCGTCGAAACAAAATACCTTTTTTTTTGCCGGCAGATATGCCCACATCAGCTTCTTTTGCTTCACCGGGCCCATTTACCACACACCCCATTATTGCAACTTTAACGGGCATTTTATAAGCTTCGAGCATTTTTTCTACCGCTGCCACAAGGGGCACAAGTTCAACTTCACAACGCCCGCAAGTCGGACAGGATATCAATTCAGGAGTAAATTTTCTTAACCCCAGTGATTGCAATATTTGACGGGCAACCCTGATTTCTTCCAGCGGTGAAGCAGTCAGAGAAACTCGTATTGTATCACCGATACCATCTGTTAAAAGAGATCCAATGCCCACGGCATTTTTAATCGATCCTGTTGAAGGAGGTCCGGCCCCTGTAACTCCAATATGGAGGGGATATGATTTTTTCTCAGCAAAAAAGCGGTAAGCACTTATAGTCGTATAAACATCAGAAGCTTTTAGTGAAACAACTAGATCCGTAAAACCGATCTCTTCAAGTGTTTCCAGGAAACCCAGGGCTGATTCAACCAGGGCAGCCGCAGTTGCGCCACCATGCTTCTTAAGTAAACTCTTCTCCAGTGATCCTGAATTAACTCCGACCCGTAAAGGAACGTTGTAACTCATAGCTCTCCTGGCCAGCTCGGCCAGTTTCGCGCGACCGCCGATGTTTCCGGGATTAATCCTGATTTTCGATGCCCCGGCGTCCAGGGACATGTAAGCAAGCTTGACATCGAAATGGATATCCGCAATCAGGGGCCCCGGACTTTTCAAAACCAGCTTTTTAAAAACCAGGGCTGCCTCACTATCGGGCACGGCAACCCTTACCAGGTCAGAACCTGCCTCAAAAAGCATGTTAATCTGTTCCAGCGTTGCACCATAATCACCGGAACGGGTATTGGTCATTGATTGAACCACAACCGGCGCACCGCCTCCGATCGTTACCCTGCCGACCCGAACAGGGCAAGTGGTCTTACGCATAATTTTATCCATTTTAGCACCGCATAGCTTCTTAGTTAATTACCAAACCGGACTTAGTTATTTGGTGATATTATAAACCGCAAAACATCCTGGTAAGTAACAAACAAGATCAGTGTAATCAGGAGGGCAAAACCGACAAAATGGATAATACCTTCCTTTTCCGGCTCGATCGGACGGCCCCGAATAGCTTCAATAACCAGAAAAAGCAACCGCCCGCCATCTAGAGCCGGTATGGGCAGCAGGTTGATAATGCCTAAATTAATACTGATCAGGGCAGTTAAGATCAGCAGGTTGATAAAACCAGTCTGGGCCACCTCCCCAATAGTGTGTACTATGCCGACCGGTCCTGCCACATCAAGCGGAGCCTGGCCTGAAACCACCTGGTACAGGGCAGCCAGTATTAACCCAAAACGCTCGATGCTTACTATTAGCGAAGGAAATAACCTGTACATTTCTATCTCGGGGCCAATACCAATTACTCCCCTTTCAACATCCGGCGCGGGAGCAACCTCAGTGGTAACTAAAATTTCTTTATCAGTCTCGTTTCTTTTTATTAAAAGCAGGATTTCTTCGTTCGGTTTTGACGATATATACTTTAAAACATCGTCCCACTCATAAACCGGATTACCGTCGATAGCGGCAACTAAATCACCGGCTTCGATACCGGCAGCCTCTGCCGGAGAATCATCTACAATATAGCCAATGCGGGAAGTGTCGGTATTAGGCACCCCTACAATAAAGAAGAAGATAATAAAGAAAATAAATACTGCCAGGACCAGGTTCATAGTTGACCCGGCCAGTAGAACAGCAGCCCGTTTTAAAATCGACTGCTGTGGAAAACTGTCAGGTTCCGCAGCCTCTTCAGGGCTTTCACCGAGCAGGCGGCAAAAGCCACCCAGCGGGATAGCCCGTAACGAATAATCTATCCTGTTCTTAGTCCAGCCGATAAGTTTCGGGCCAAAACCTATGGCCAGCTCTAAAACCCTGATTCCTGTTAAACGGGCTATAAAATAGTGCCCTAACTCGTGAACAAGAATCAGCAGACCGAATACAAAAACAGAAGCAATAAAAGTTTGCATGCTAATTCACCCTTCCTATCAATCCATCGATTACTTCGGCAGCCCTAAGACGAGACCAGTTGTCAGCACTGATTGCATCTTCAACTGCGGGGTCACTGATAACGTTGTGATTTTGCATTACAGTTTCAATGACGTAAGGTATTGACATAAAACCAATTTTGCCTTGAATAAAAGCGTCAACCGCTATTTCATTGGAACCGTTTAGCACGGCAGGCATTGTCCCCCCTGTCCGGGCAGCGCTGCAGGCCAAATCCAGGCAGGGAAAGTTTTCCCTGTCCGGCTTATTGAATTCTAAGACCTGGCCAAAAGGATTAAACCTTTTAAAATTATTATTCTTACGTTCCGGATACGTTAAGGCATACTGAATTGGCAGCTTCATATCCGGCAGCCCCAATTGTGCCAGAATTGATCCATCAATATATTCTACCATAGAATGAACGATACTTTGCCGGTGAATTATTACTTCGATCTGTTCAAGGCTTAAATTAAAAAGCCACCTGGCTTCAATAACTTCCAGTCCTTTATTCATCATCGTTGCCGAATCGATTGTAATTTTACTGCCCATCTGCCAGTTAGGATGCTTCAATGCCCCGGAAGGAGTGACTTTTTCCAGCTCTGCTCTTGTCCAGCCGTAAAATGGACCTCCTGAAGCAGTCAGGTATATCCTGCTCACTGTTTCTGTCGAAGAAGACCCGAGGCACTGCCAGATTGCCGAATGTTCGCTGTCCACAGGAAGCATTTTGCTGCGATCAAGTAAGCCCTGCCGCATAAGAATTTCTCCGCCGATAACCAGGGACTCCTTATTGGCCAGGGCGACCATTTTACCGTGCTGCAGGGCAGCAACCAGGGGCTCGAAACCGCTGAAACCAACCTGGGCCATGACTATGAGATCTGCTCCCGGCCATGTAGCGGCAGTCAACTGGCCCTCCTGACCCTCCTCAACAATGCACTCTTGCAATCCTATTTTTACACGCAGCCTGGCGGCAGATTCTCTGTTAATAAGCGCTGCCATTTCTGGTTTAAAAAGCCTGACCTGTTCGGCAAGCAGTTCATCGCTGCTTCCCGCAGCAAGGGCCACAATTTTGTATTCAGGGCCGAGGGCCTTTATAACTTCAAGAGTCTGACAGCCAATCGAACCCGTAGAACCAAGCACAGCAATTTTTTTCACTAAATCAACACCCTCAGGTCAGATTTATTAAGAGCATATAGTAATATACAAAGGGAGCTGCCAGGATAAGGCTGTCAAGACGATCCATAATTCCACCATGACCGGGAATAATAGCGCTCGAATCTTTAACTTG
>SLHT01000043.1 GCA_007136055.1 Syntrophomonadaceae bacterium | reverse complement strand
TGTATTGCCGGAACCAGTGCCGGCAGTATTGTTGGTTCCTTATACTGTTCTGGGAAATCAGTTGATGAAATGGCCGAAATTGCCTCCACGGTATCATGGAAGGACCTGGTTAAGATTTCCTGGCCCCGCAGGGGAATTATCGATTCTTCGCTTCTGCTGAAAGTAATTAGGCAGCATTTAGGTGATGTTGTTTTTGAAGACTTAGAACTTCCGCTCCTGATTAATGCCGTCGATTTATTAAGTGGTAAAGAAATAATCATGGAGAAAGGGCCTGTTGCCGATGCTGTTGTGGCCAGTTGCGCTATCCCGGGTATATTTACTCCTGTTAAGAGAGATAAGTATTTGCTCGTAGATGGGGGACTGCTCGATAATCTGCCTGCAATGCTTTTAAAAGACTGTAATATTGACTATATTATATCAGTAAATGTAGGAGCGCAGAAGTCGCTGAATAAAGAACCTAGCAATTTAGTCGAAGTGCTAATCCACTCTTTTGATGTTATTCGCCTTCAGCGTGATCAGCCTTCCTTTGAATATACTGATGTTCTAATTGAACCCGACCTGAGTGATTTTGCATTTCACGATACGAATAAGTTTGATCTTTTAATAACTAAAGGATATGACGCGGCCCGGGAGGCCCTGGATAAAGTCAATCTTGACAAAAAACCCGGCCGCCTGTCGAAATGGCTTAATAAGCGTAAAAAATAATTCGGAGGTGAAAATCATCAATATTAATTGTCAGGAGGTCATTCAAAATCGCCGTAGTATTCGTAAGTACAAGCCAGATGAAGTTTCAGCGGAGAATCTTGAAAATATTATTGAGGCAGCTAGGTTAGCCCCATCAGGAACTAACCGCCAGCCCTGGCGTTTTGTATTGCTTAACGGTAAAGAGGAAAAAGAGAAAATTGCCGGGGCTGTTATTCAACCTTTTGTTCTTGATGCACCGGTTGTATTTGTCTGCTGCCTTGACCGGCAGGCTTATACCCGCGGCCTGGTTGAAAAAAGAATGAAAGAGCTTGTTCAATCAAATGTAATCAGCGAAGAAGCAGCCGGGTATATTTATCAAAGAAAAATGCCGGATAAAACCGGAGATGTTGTGATCCCCGCTTCAGCATATATAGATCTGGGTATAGCCGTGGAGCAGATGGTCCTGATGGCTACTGCTCTAGGGCTGGGCAGCTGCTGGGTGCGTTTGTTCAATCCGCAGCAGGTTCACAAAGCCCTTAACTTACCGGAAAATATCGAGGTAGTTGCTTTATTGCCGGTTGGCTACCCTGCGGAGAAACCTTCTCCCCGCCCGCGGCTGAACCGGGATGAGATCATGATCGAGTCAAAATAAATTTACTCGCCTGCTATCAATCTGCGCAGAAATAAACTTAAAACAAAAAGAGGAGGCATCGGTTATCTGTGCCTCCTCTTTTTAGCTTTTTATTGACTCCCGGAACTACTCTTCTTTCGTTTCAGCCTGGGCTGCAGCCAGGTTTTTATACATTTCAAGTTTTTCTTTAGATACCTGTTCCGCTTTTTCAAACAGCATTTCCGCCCGTTCTGGGAACTCTTTGGTCAAAGAGCGGAAGCGGACTTCATTCATCATGAAAGTCTTCAGGTCCTCTTTCGGCTCCTTGGAGTCCAGGATAAACGGGTTTTTACCTTCCTTAGCCAGAAGCGGGTTATAACGGTAAAGCGGCCAATAGCCTGATTCAACCGCCAGTTTCCCTTCACTTTGGCTCTTGCTCATGTCGATTCCGTGAGCAATACAGGGTGAATAGGCGATAATTATGGATGGCCCGGGATAGGACTCGGCTTCTATCAGAGCTTTCATGAACTGGTTTTTATTGGCACCCATCGAAACCATCGCTACGTAGACATAGCCATAAGTAACTGCCATTAAGCCAAGGTCCTTTTTGCGCATATCCTTACCGGCTGCGGCAAACTTTGCTATAGCAGCAGTTGGTGTTGCTTTCGATGACTGTCCGCCGGTGTTGGAGTAAACCTCGGTATCCATGACCAGGATGTTGACATCGGCACCAGTGGATATTACATGGTCAAGACCGCCAAAACCAATATCGTAAGCCCATCCGTCTCCACCGAAAATCCAAATTGAACGTTTGGGCAGCAGGTTGGCATTATCTTCAATCTCTTTGAGCAGCTCCTTATTGTCATGCTGTGGTTTCTCAGCCTCCAACAGATCGCGTACTTCGTCGCCTGCTTTAAGGGAAGGTTCTCCTGAATCTTTAACCTCAAGCCAATTTTCAAGCGCTTTTTTCAAAGGTTCGGAGATGCCGGTTTCTATAACCTCCTCTATGTTTTCAGTTAATTTGGCTCTGCGCTGAACTACCGCTAATGAGTAGCCATAACCGAATTCGGCGTTATCTTCAAACAGGGAGCTGGCCCAGGCCGGCCCACGGCCCTTGCTGTCAACTGTATAAGGCACCGTTGGGGCATTGCCCCCGTATATGGAAGAGCAGCCTGTGGCATTGGCAACCAACATCCGGTTGCCGTATAACTGGGTTATTACCTTAACGTAAGGGGTTTCACCACAGCCGGCGCAGGCTCCTGAGAATTCAAAGAGAGGTTTGCGAAACTGGCTGCCGCGCACAGTGTGTAGCGCTAGATCAAGATCCTGTTCAGGCAGGTTTTCGGCATAGCGGAAATTAGCGTCTTCGCGGTCTTTTACAGCTTCCAGCGGTTCCATCTCAAGGGCATTTTGTTTCGCCGGGCAGATATCGACGCAATTTCCACACCCTGTACAATCAAGCGGAGTAACCTGGATGCGGTATTGCAATCCTTTAATATCTTTACCGCTGCCCTCGATGGTTTTGAAATATTCAGGGGCGTCTCTAAGATCTTCTGAACGGGCTACGTACGGCCTGATTGCTGCATGTGGACAGACAAAAGAGCACTGGTTACACTGGATGCAGTTTTCTGGGATCCAAACCGGAACCTGGATGGCAATACCCCGTTTTTCGTATCGGGTTGTTGCCGTCGGAACGGTACCGTCAGGGTTAAAAGCGCTTACCGGCAGGTCATCGCCTTTGAGCTCTATCATCGGGTAGATGGTGTCGACCACATATTCCGGGGCCTTTTCGGGCTCAAAAGTTGCGCCGGATTCCGCATCGGCCCAGCTTTCCGGGTAGCTGATTTCTTCAAGGGCTTCCAGGCCTTTGTAAATAGCCGAGACATTCTTTTCTACTATTTCAGGTCCCTTTTTACCGTATGATTTTTCGATCATTTTTTCAATTTCTTTAAAAGCCAATTCCGGTTCAATTACCTCGGAAAGTTTGAAGAAAGCGGCCTGCATAATCACATTAATCCTGCCGCCAAGGCCAATTTCACCGGCAATTTTGAAAGCGTCGATGTTGTAAAACTTCAAGTTCTTCTGGGCAATAGTTCTCTTCATATGAGCAGGAAGGTGTTTTTCCATCTCTTCCAGGCTCCATTCGGAATTCAGGAGGAATACGCCGTTTTCGATAATCCCCTCGAGGACGTCGTAACGGGTGACAAATGAAGGGTTATGGCAGGCTACAAAGTCCGGTTGGTCGATTTGATAGGTTGATTGAATTGCTGTCGGTCCGAAGCGCAGGTGAGAAACCGTAATGCCTCCTGATTTTTTCGAATCGTAAACGAAATAACCCTGGGCATACTGGTCGGTATTGTTCCCGATGATAATAATGCTGTTTTTGTTGGCGCCAACCGTTCCGTCAGCGCCTAGACCGTAGAATTTTGCCCGATAGGTCCCTTCAGGGGATGTGTGCAGGCAGTCGGGTACTTCGAGTGATGTGTGGGTAACATCATCATTAATCCCAACCGTAAAATGATTTATAGGCTGCTCTGAGTTTAAGTTGTCAAAGACAGCCTTGGCCATACAGGGGTTAAATTCTTTGGAACCCAAACCGTAACGGCCGCCGATTATCAGCGGTGTCTGACGCACTTCCATAAAAGCAGTGCATAAATCCTGGTAGAGTGGTTCTCCGAGCGCGCCCGGTTCCTTGGTTCGGTCGAGAACGGCTATCTTTTTACAGTTTTCAGGCAGGGCAGCTAAAAAATGCTCTCTTGAAAACGGCCTGTAGAGGCGCACCTTGATCAGGCCCACTTTTTCTCCCTGACCATTAAGGTAATTAACAGTTTCCTCGACCGTTTCGCTGGCAGAACCCATGCATACAAGTACAGACTCAGCATCAGGATCGCCGCAGTAATCAAAAAGATTATACCGGCGTCCGGTTAGCTCGTAGATTTGTTCCATAACTGCTTCAACC
>SLHT01000283.1 GCA_007136055.1 Syntrophomonadaceae bacterium | reverse complement strand
TCGACGAGGATGACGATCTGGCCGTCGGAGATCGCCTCCAGTGCGCGCTCGACGCGCTCGATGGATGGCTCGGCACTTCGGTCGAGGGGTTGTTGTGTAGGTGGCATACCGGGTCCTCCGTGGTTACTTCGACGTAAAACCAGCCCGGGCCAGATCGGCAATCGTCGGATTAACCAGTATGGTCAAGACTGCAAGCGGAAACCCGGCCAAAAAAAACATGGCCAGACTGATATAAAAGAATATACCTGTCATATTAAATGAAAGCAAAAAGATGGCCAACCCGCTAAAAGAAAGACTGAGAACACCGGAAGTAATTACCTTCTTTTTACCAACTTTTTTCGCGACTAGATTGACCAACGGAAAAAAGATTAATGCTCCGCCAATAGTCAGTCCGGCCAAAACAATCATAAAACGCTCTTCTCTCTGAAACAGAACCACGGCGTAATAGATTAAGCTCAGGGTAACCATATTCATGGCAAATTGCAAAAACATTTCCCCGCCTAAAAAAATACGAAAAGGCTTGATCTTGAAAGTATGGCGCAGCGAAATCCACGTTCCCAGTTGTGGTGCGATGGCTGGCATACAGTGAACCCTTTCTTTAAAACTCAGTGTCGCCGCATAAAGTATGATGAAAGCAAAAGCGGCAAATATCCAGACAGAATAACGATATGCCGTACGCAAACCAAACCCTGCCTCCTGCAAACTGGCTGCCAATAAGGGAAAGAGCACTGCAACTAAAACCATACCTACCAGTCCAAAAAAAGCAATCATCGTGGAAAGATTTATGCGCAGGGAATTACTGTGCCCTAATTCGGTGAGCAAGGCAAGGTAGGGATTGACATAGGAAGTAAATGCAAGGTAAAAGAAGGCCATAAAAAGTCCAAGCCATAGACCGTTAAGCAGCGATGCTCCTTCTAAATCAGGCGGATGAAATACCAGCAGCGTTGCGAGGGCCAAAGGCAGACCGCCGATAATTAAAAACAGCTTGCGGCGCCCCAGCTTAGACCTGTTGTTATCGCTCAGGGAAGCAATAACCGGATCGGAAAACCCATCGAAAAGGCGGCCGACAAGAAGCGTCATGCCAAGCACGGTAACCAACCCCAAATAAGTTCGATCCGGAATTAGGTTAGGCAGGTTATATTCTCTCGGCGGCAGATAGTAAAAAGGCATGTAGAGAAGGATTAGCCGCTCTAACATGGTAAAAGCGGCGCTTCCCGACGCGTAAAGCATCTGCCCGGAAACAGGCAGTGAAACTGCTGTTTTCTGTACCATTAATTCCTCCACAAGTGCCGGAAAAAACTTGAAAAGTGGAACCGGTTTGTTAACATAACTTTGCTTTTATAATCTCACTTCTATTTACCGGTCATTCTCTTAATTTAACTGGAACAATTATTCGGATTTCTGTTCAGCTATAATATTTTAGCCAATGTAGTAACTAATTCTCTTTTTGCTACTGATATCCTCCATGATCCTGCTTTGTTTCCCCAGGTGCTATAAACATAAAATCCCAAATAAATAGCCGGCAAAAAATGCCGGCTATTATAGATAGTTGTTTTATTTTTCAATCAAAATATACCAGGATCTAATTTTTTTTCTACATTTGCAGCCTGAGGCCCACGATCTCCTTCGACAACTTCAAATTCAACATCCTGACCATCTTCTAAGGTCTTAAAACCTTCTTCTTGAATTGCCGAAAAATGAACAAAAACATCTCCTTCTCCTTCATCTCGTTCGATGAAGCCGTACCCTTTTTCTGGACTAAACCACTTAACCTTGCCTTGCATTTTAAAACCCTCCTAATAATTACCCCTCTTCATTGGGGCTTTTACATTTATAAGTTTAACATAAATCTATGTAAGCAGCAATTTTCAGGAAGGTTTTGTCAGCTCATTTTTTAGTATAGACCCAAATCCCCCACACATCCAATACGCTCCGGCAGGATGCATACCTTGCTTTAATCAGTTTTTAAGCTACTTGCCATAATCATAAAAACCTTTGCCGGTTTTTTGACCCCACTCTTTTTTAACATACTTCTCAACAACGGTCGGAGAAGGTTTATCTGCAGGATCTCCCGTTTCCCTGTAACGTTCCATCATAACATGGTAAGTTAAATCAATGCCGGTAAGGTCCTGCAGTTTAAAAGGACCCATCGGATGCCCAAGAGCATTAACCACTGCACTGTCAATATCCTGGGCTGAAGCTACACCCTGATCAAGCAGGTAAAGCGCCTCGTTATTTATGGCAGAAAGAATTCGGTTGACCAAAAATCCATATATCTCCTTTTGCAATTCAACCGGTTCCTTGTTAAGACTACGGGCTAACTCCATAGCCAGCGCAGCAGTCTCTTCCGATGTATGCGGACCCTTAACTACTTCAACACATTTCATAACTAAAGCAGGATTAAAAAAGTGCATATTACAAACTTTGCCGGGACGGCTGGTAACATCGGCTACCATGGAACTAACAATAAATGAACTGTTGGTTGCCAGTACTGCATGTGGCGGTGCGACCTGATCAAGCTTCTCAAAAATTTTCCTTTTAAGCTCGAGATTTTCCGTAGCAGCTTCTATCACAAAATCTGCATCCCCCGCGGCTTTCTTCAGGTCAGTGTTAAACTCAAGGTTGTCCCATGCCTGTCGGGCTTGATCCTCGGTTAACTTTTTCTTTGCTACCCGACCAGGTAAATATTTTTCTGCAAACCCCCGGGCTTTCTGCAGCTGCTTTTCATTTACATCCACACAACTAACTCTATAACCTCTGATTGCTGCCAGGATAGAAATCTGGTGTCCCATGTTACCTGCTCCAACTACGCAAACCTTCCTGATATCATCAATTTTCATAAAATACCTGCCTCCCGTCTTCTAATGTTACCTACTTTAAAGTCTCCATCACCCGTGGTATAGCAATGCTCATCAGCACACCCATTGTTGTCTTTGAAAGATCAACGAGAACATATTGTTGAAATTCTTCAATGGAACGTTCAGTGCGATAGTTAATAATCACAGCCGCATAATTATTGTCGAGGTTTATTAAGTAGTAATCACCCAGACCGGGGAAATCCGCTTCTTGCAAAACCTTTTTAAGCTTCCGCGAGGTTTCACCATAGACCTTTAAGTGTTTTGGCTTTGCGCCATACTGGTGTTGGTGGTGAAAAGCAACAGATTTATCTGTAGTTGTGCTCCAAATATCAGTATCGACAAAACCTTCTCCCAAGTCTTCCTTAAGATCATCAATGCACTTTTTTATATTTTCTAATGTAAAACGCATCGAGTTATCCCCCCTCTACCTTTTTCGAAAACTTACCTTATTTTCTAATAACCAGGTAGCAAGCGGCCATTTCAATACTCGGAAAGTCTTACCTTCCTAAAAACAACTCTATTCAATTAAGCTATTCATCAATCTCATCTGATTGTTCTTCTAAACCAAAGAATGCTCTAAATGCTTCCTTTAGAGTAAATTTTTCACGCGACTCTTCTGCCTTAAGAGAAGCCCCCGGGTCCCGAATTTGTTTGTAAAGCGCCCAACCTGTTAAACTGGTTTCCTCTGTTTTTGACAGGCTTTCTAATGTTTTCAAATCTGCAGGCTTTTCAATCTCTGCAGAACTTTCAACGCCATCCTCTTCTGCAAGGTTGCCAAACAAATTAGGCAGGGCAACCCCCATCAATATGCCCATCGGTGTTTTTGCAAGGTCAACCAAAATGAATAGCTGGTATTTGTCTATGGTAAGAACCATAACCAGGTGATTGTTTTCAAGATTTGCCAGGTAATACTTGCCAAGATTTGGGTACTCCGATTCCTTAAGTGTTTTGTATAGCTTTCGTGTGACTTCATTAAACAAAGGGGCCACTTTGGAATTAGGGTTATAGCCATGATCTTTAATCAGGGGCCGGCCTTCTGCAAGAGCCCAAATTTCGGAAGCCACAAAACCATTTCCCAGGTCTGACTTGAGCTCTTCGAATACTAATTCCATTTTTTCTTGATTAATAATCACAACAAACCCTCATTTGGAATAATACAAGAATATGCTTATTTTACAGAACAACAGTACTATAAAATAGTAGAAACCTCTTCATTTTTACCAGATGGCTAAGTAGTAAGCACCTTTTATTAGTCAGCAGGAAAGACAAATCATCTTGAAGTATACCCGAATAATTACAGCTACTCTTTAATTTTATCTGAATAGTAACCCCCATCAGAAAAAGCGCTAAATATTTCCCGCAAAGTTGAACCCCTCCGCACTTTCTCTTTTTTTTCTTTCTC
>SLHT01000151.1 GCA_007136055.1 Syntrophomonadaceae bacterium | reverse complement strand
TTAGACTATAATGTGAAAGTTGACTTTGAAGAGGGTTTAAGGCTGACGGTAGAGTGGTTCAAAGGGAAAAAATAAGGTTCAGCCAGTATTTTACTGCAGGTTCAACTGTTTTAACCATACACATCATATTGTCCGTGAGTGAGGGACAATCAAATTCAATTAATGAGGTTAAAGATGGCGAATCTACTGGTGACAGGCGGGGCCGGCTATATCGGTTCTCATACGGCAAGAGCGCTTGAGCGGGCCGGTTACAGTGTTGTTATCTTTGATAATTTCAGCCGCGGGCATCGCCAGGCGGTTGAAGGTTATACCGTTGTTGAGGGTAATACTGCTGAACGAAAAAAACTTGCTGCCCTTTTACGGGAATTTAATATCAGCGCGGTAATGCACTTTGCAGCCCATTCCCTGGTTGGTGAATCGGTGGAAAAACCCGATCTATACTATCATAATAATGTTCTGGGTGGTTTAAATTTACTGGAGGCAGTACTGGAGGCCGGGGTGAAACATTTCGTATTTTCATCGAGCGCTGCTGTTTACGGTGAACCGGAAGAGACCCCGGTAGGAGAAGAGCACCCCCTTAAACCTGCTAATCCTTACGGCGAGACGAAGGTGGTCATTGAAAGGGCCCTGCACTATTTTACGCAGGCTTTCGGGTTGAATTCTGTTTCCCTGCGCTACTTCAATGCCGCCGGGGCAGCTTTAAGCGGCGGGATTGGCGAAGATCACGATCCGGAAACCCACCTGGTTCCGCTCATCCTGCAATCTGTGCTGGGCCAGCGAGAAAAAGTTACCGTTTTTGGAAACGACTACCCCACTGCTGACGGAACAGCGGTGCGCGACTATATTCATGTTGACGATCTGGCCGAAGCCCACCTTCTGGCTTTAGAAGCCCTGCTGCAAGGCAGGCAAAGTCAGGTCTACAACCTGGGTAATGGGGAAGGATATTCAGTGTTGGAAGTAATTAAGGCGGTTGAAAAGGTGACCGGTAAAGCGGTCCCTTACGAGTTTGGTTCGAGGCGGACCGGTGACCCTGCTCTACTGGTAGCAGCTGCTAAGAAGGCGGAACGTGAGTTGGGCTGGAGACCAAAAACTACGGCGCTGGTGGATATCGTCGAAAGCGCCTGGCGCTGGCACAGGGAAAACCCGCAGGGATTCGGGGCTGAGAAGTAACAAACAGTTTAATGTAGTTTTCGCATTGTCATTCGATTTAAAGCGTGGAGCCCGTTGCCATGGTTTGATAGCAGCTTTAAAAGCAATATTATGGAATGTTATGGGAAAATGTGTTATAATTTATTCAAGACTTGCCAGTATAATGTATAATAATCTTGTAGGCTTAAAAGATTATGTATATCATACGGTAATCTGGGAAGGTAAACGGTTGTTAATGCATATATATATCATAGCCCAGGACCTGAATTTAAATGGGCGGGACGAGGAACGGTTTTACAAATTAGGCCGTGATTATGTAGCTAAAGGGCACAGGGTAACGTTATTTACAGGCGGCAATGGACTTAATATCGATTTGGGCCAAAAGAAAATCGGCTTGCTGCAGCGTGACGGTATGACAATGATCGCGTTTAATGTGTCCTATAATATACAGATGAGCAGGCTGCAGAAGTTAGCGGCGTTTTTTAAGTTTTTCCGGCTGGTTGCTAAGCAGGGGCGACTGCTGCCAAGCCCGGACATGCTTGTGGTGGCGTCACCACCTTTAAGTTCTGCTCAGGCAGCAATTAAATTAAAGGAGCACTTCAAGGTTCCGCTTATTTTGGAGGTAAGGGAACTCTGGCCAGATGTTCCTATCAAACAGGGTTTTTTGAAGAACCGGTTATTGATTAATGGGGTCAGGCGCCTCGAGGAGCAGGTTTATGAGAAAGCGGACTGGATTGTAGCAAAAGACCATGGAATTGCCGATGCTGTAAAAGCTCGCCGAGCCGGTTGGGATGGGATAACAGTTATCCCTGAAGAACTTGAAGAACGTGGTTTGCTTTTCCAGTATGAACAGGTTATGGAAGAACTGAATCAAAAGTGAATAGAGCGTTAACACCAGGATATAAAAAATAAAGCAACAGAAACAGGGAGGAGATAGCGATGGTTGGATCGCGGAAAGAATTGAGGAAAAAGAAAAAAGCCACCGGAAAAGCAAAACTATTCCGTATTGTGGCGGCGGTCTTAATTATTGCCGGGCTTGGTGTTTTAGGTTTTGCCGGTTTTCAAGAATTGATGGTCAATTACAGGCAGGCTCAGCTGCGCGATGATTATGAGGCAACAGCCGGCTTCAGCCATATTGACCGGGATCAAAAACCGGAGCAGGTGGTGATTGAAGAGTGGCAGCCGATGAGGTTGATTATTCCGGTCATTGATGTCGACTTAGTTGCCGTAGGCGGCGGCGACGTCTTTGATAAAGCTTTGCTTGATCAGGGGCCGACCCATTTTCAGATGAGTGATCTGCCCAATACAGAAGGCGGTAATGTTGCTTTTGCCGGGCACCGCGCCGGCAGGTGGAACTTCTTTTTAGATATTGATCAACTTAATGAAGGCGACGAAATCTATTTAGATGTTGATGGTTACCGCTTTGTTTACCTGGTTGAGTGGGTCGAAGTATTTGACAAGTACGATTGGGGCCCGATCAATGCCACCGATTACCCGGCAATTACTCTGCAGACCTGC
This sequence comes from Syntrophomonadaceae bacterium, assembly GCA_007136055.1. Taxonomy (GTDB): domain Bacteria; phylum Bacillota; class Dethiobacteria; order DTU022; family DTU022; genus T3SED10-7. The sequence continues at coordinate 1,598 of SLHT01000151.1, read as the reverse complement.
GAGCCGAAACATGTCTCCAACCCCGACTGGCGCTTGATGGCCAGGGGTAGGTTGGATGAGGTTATATATGTTCCCGTGGAAGCCCCGGATGCAAACTAGGTAAAAGGCAGTAGCCAGGAGTCAGGATGCAGCAGGCAGAATTCAGGATTCAGAATACAGTATTTAGGATACAGAATCAAAGAAAATATAAATGCAAAAGAATAATCGGCTTTAAAGCTTAAGATTTAAGGGACGCTTCAAACCGTTCCCATGGCTTCGCTTATTATTCAACAAGGAAAATAGGCTTAGTAGTTACAAGAGATTAATTAGGCTTAACAAGGGTAATTTTAAAGACATTAAGTCCATGTATGGGCACGGCGTGCCGTGCCCTTTTTAAATAAGACATCCAGGAAGCGTTGGAACCTCACCATCAGATGGTTGAAAATGTAAAATCGCTTTTTCAGGGTAGAAATTATAACTTTTACCAAGAGGCTAAATATTGCTTTTATGGATTAATCGTTCACGCAATGAACGAAGTGAAAGAGAGCCCGATTAGAAGAGCTAGAAGTGCTTGTTTGAGGAGGGTCTTCAGGTCCTGATGGGAAATGAAGGAAGTGAAGGGGTTGAGGAGAAAACCGGGTTAAAAAAGCGGCCGTGCAGGTTTTGCCGGACGCCGCTAAAGGATACCTTTGTTGACCTTGGCGTTTCGCCCCTTTCTAATTCGTATTTGCAGGCCGAAGAACTGTCCCTAATGGAACCTTTCTATCCGCTTCATGTTTATGTCTGTTCTAACTGTTTTCTGGTGCAGCTTGAAGAGTTAAACAGCCCGAAAGATATTTTTAATGATTATGCTTACTTCTCATCTTTTTCAGAAAGCTGGCTGGAACATGCCCGCGCTTTCGCACATATGGCGGCATCGCGCTTCGAACTTGGGAAAAGCAGCAGGGTTGTCGAGATTGGCAGTAACGACGGCTACCTGCTGCGTTTCTTTAAACAAATCGGTATTGAGGTGCAGGGAATAGAACCGGCAGCTAACGTGGCGGAAGTGGCGCGCGAGCAGGGCATTGATACGGAAGTCCGCTTTTTCGACAGCGCCCTGGCCGAAGAGCTGGCTGCCCGGAAGCGGGGGGCGGACCTGGTGGTTGGCAATAATGTTCTGGCCCATATCCCGGGGGTTAACGACCTGATGATCGGTTTAAAAAAGCTGCTTCACCGGGGCGGGGTGGTCAGCATGGAATTTCCACACCTCTTAAGTTTAATTGAAGAGAACCAGTTTGACACAATATACCACGAACACTACTCTTATTTTTCTCTGACTACCGCTGAAAAGATTTTCGTGGCCCACGGATTAGAAATATTTGATGCCGAACTTTTAGACACGCACGGGGGCTCACTGCGTATTTATGCCTGCCACGCGGAAGAAGGGCAATTTTCGCGCAGTGATCGCCTAAAAACGTTGTTTGAAAATGAAGAGCGGCAGGGTCTGAAAAATATTAAAACTTACCAGTCTTTCGGCAGGAAGGTAAAAGCAGTCAAGCGCGATATATTAAAGTTTTTAATCGGCCAAAAAGAAGATGGCAAAAAAATCGCCGCTTACGGCGCCCCGGCCAAGGGTAACA
>SLHT01000030.1 GCA_007136055.1 Syntrophomonadaceae bacterium | reverse complement strand
AGGGTATCGGCTTAACCGGAAAAGATAAGCCCGTACCGTGTCAAGAGTGAGATTCCACACTTGTAGTTACTATAATATTAAAGCGGGTGGGGTCTTAAGCCGGGTGGCACCGCGGAAGACAACCTTTCGTCCCAGGGGACGAAAGGTATTTTGTTTTTCGGAGACCATAACTACCCACAACTGAGACTGCTATTACCGCAGATGTTATAAGGGACTATTTTTGATGGAAGCTAACTAAGGTGGTACCGTGGAAGAAAACCTTTCACCCTTAAGAGGGGGAGAGGTTTTTTATTTTACCGGGAAAGGAGGAGAATATAATGCAAACAAAAACATATTGCTGCCCCGGCAAAGAAAGGTTCGCAGAGCTTTCAAATCATAACAATCTTATTCCGGTTTACAGGGAGATAGTTGCCGATCTGGAAACACCGGTATCGGTTTATACCAAGATTTTCAGGGAGGGTTGTTCTTGCCTGCTGGAAAGTGTTGAAGGGAGCGCTAAACTGTCACGCTATTCATTTATTGCCGGCGATCCATTTTTGACATTAAAGGCTTATGGAAAGGAGCTTGAGATAACGACTGAAGGCCGGACAGTAAAAAAGAAAGGCAACCTGGTTACCGTTTTACGTGAAATTCTTGGCGCTTATAAAACGGCAGATATCCCGGGGCTGCCCCGCTTTTTCGGGGGCGCTGTCGGCTATATAGGTTATGATTGCGTGCGCCTTTTTGAGCGACTGCCCGATACGCCGCAAGATGAGCTTGGCCTGCCCGACGCTGTTCTCATTTTTCCGGAAAGTGTGGTTGTTTTTGATCACTACACTTCAAAGCTAAAAATTATAGTTAATGCCCGGGTAGATGCTGATCCGGAAGCATCTTACTCTCAGGCAGTAGATAAAATTGAGCAGTTAACGAAATCTATTCGTAATAACAGATCTGGTCCCAGGTGGCAGGATATGGAGAGTTGCCATGGTCAGGGTGAAGTTACGGTTAAAAGCGGTATCAGCCGGTTGCAGTTTTATGAAAAAGTCGAAAAAATCAAGGGTTACATCCGTTCCGGCGACATCCTGCAGGCTGTTTTATCGCAGAGGTTTGAAACAGAAACACAAGCGCCGCCTTTCGAAGTCTATCGTGCCCTGCGTTCAATAAACCCCTCGCCTTATATGTATTATCTCCATTTTGACGATGTTAAGGTGGCGGGAGCTTCCCCTGAAATGTTGGTTCGGCTTGAAGACGGGATCGTCGAAAACAGACCTATAGCCGGGACGAGGCCCCGCGGTAAGACGTCTGGTGATGATAATCTGCTTGAAAAAGAGCTAATTAATGACCCTAAAGAAAGGTCGGAGCATGTGATGCTGGTAGATTTGGGCCGAAATGATTTAGGCAGGGTGTCTCGATATGGCAGCGTGGAAGTGCCGGTTTTTATGGCCTGCGATAAATATTCCCACGTCATGCACCTGGTTTCAGAAGTGAAAGGAATTCTTGAAGAGGGCAAAGATGCCTTTGATGCCCTGGTTGCCGCCTTTCCGGCAGGGACAGTTTCAGGCGCTCCCAAGATAAGAGCGATGGAAATAATCGATCAGCTCGAGCCGACCAAGCGGGGCCCTTATGCCGGTGCGGTAGGTTACTTTTCTTTTACCGGGAACATGGATACCTGCATTACGATCAGAACGATCGTATTTGGGGGAGGAAAAGCTTATGCCCAGGCAGGGGCCGGTATAGTTGCCGACTCACGGCCTGAAAGCGAATACGAAGAAACTTATAACAAGGCCGAAGTTATGGTCAGGGCTTTGCAAATCGCAGAGGAGGGATTACTTTGATCCTGGTTATTGATAATTACGACTCGTTCACTTATAACCTTGTCCAATACCTGGGAGAACTTTCCGGTGGAATGAAAGTGGCAGTATTTCGTAACGATGAAATAACTCCCGCCGCTATTGCTGCGCTTGCCCCGCGAAGAATAATTCTTTCCCCGGGACCAGGCAATCCCGATGGGGCTGGCATTTGTCTCGATTTAGTAAGGCTGCTGCGGGGTTCAGTTCCCCTGCTGGGAGTCTGTCTTGGCCATCAGGTCATTGGCCAGGTCTACGGAGGTGAAATAATCTCCGCCAAAAGCCTTATGCACGGTAAAGTTTCATTTGTTACCCATAGCGGGGTGGAAATATTTAAAGGATTAAAGAATAGTTTCAGCGCAGCACGCTATCATTCTCTGGTGGTAAACCCCGCCAACCTTCCGGCGGCACTAGCGGTGACCGCTACCTCTGAGGACGGCGAAATAATGGGATTGAAGCATCGTGATTATCCAATCTGGGGCATACAATTTCATCCCGAATCGATCCTTACCGAGGGTGGTAAGAGAATTATCAACAACTTTTTAAATGAGGAGGTTAACAAACATGATGGTAAGAGAAGCCATTGCTGCTGTAGCAGCTCAAATCAGTCTTAAGGAAGAAGATGCCTGCTGTGTTATGACCGAGATCATAAGCGGTCTGGCCACTGACGCTCAGATTGCGGGTTTGATCACAGCCCTGTCAATGAAAGGAGAAACCGAGGACGAGATTACAGGTTTTGCCAGGGCAATCCGAAACGGGGCTGCGCAGGTTAATGTATCTGGGGATGGTCTTGTCGATACCTGCGGTACCGGAGGGGATATGACACAGACATTTAATATCTCAACTATCGCAGCATTTGTGGTTGCAGCCTGTGGGGTAAACGTTGCCAAGCACGGCAACCGCTCTGTTTCCAGTAAATGCGGTAGTGCCGATGTGCTGGAAGCTTTGGGTATAAACCTTAAGCTTTCACCCGCTGCTGCTGCAGGCGCTATAGAAAAAACAGGAATAGGGTTTCTTTTTGCACCGGTTTTTCATGCTGCAATGAAACATGCTGTGCGAGCCCGGAAAGAGGTCGGGATCAGGACAGTATTTAACCTGCTTGGCCCGCTGGCCAATCCTGCCGGAGCTAAATATCAGCTGATGGGCGTATATAAGCCCGAATTAACAGAACCCCTTGGCAGGGTTTTAAAAAAATTGGGCGTAAGCGCAGCCCTTGTGGTTCATGGATCGGGTGGTCTCGACGAAGCTTCCACGCTCGGAGAGACCAGAATTACAGAAGTCAAAAACAACAGGGTCAAAACCTATGAAATCACCCCGGAAATGTTTGATCTGGACAGGGTTTCAATCACCGATTTGTGCGGCGGAGACTGTAGTAGTAATGCTGATCTAGCCCTGCAAGTACTGGAAGGGAAGCCCGGACCGAAGCAGGATATAGTGGTTCTTAATGCAGCTGCTGCTCTCTACATTGCGGGCAGGGTGAAAAGCATTGCGGAAGGTATTAGCCCGGCCCGGGAAGCTATTGACTCAGGAAAAGCTCTACAAAAGCTGAAACTCTTACGCCAATACACAAGCGAGGTCGTCGGAAAGGAGGCAGGGGCGGAAAACTTGTTTTCAACCGCCTGAAAATGATGCTTTTAGATCAGATAGTAGATCATAAGAAAGAAGAGATTGCGAGAAATGAAAAAGAACTGCCGCTAAATGCGTTAATCGATATCCTGGCTGCTATGGAACCGCCAAAAAAATTCAGGCTGCATATAAGTAATAATAGCGGAATGGCTATAATTGCTGAGATTAAGCGCGCTTCGCCTGTCAGGGGTCTGCTTTGTGAAGATTTCAATCCTGAAAAGCTCGCAAAAACCTACCAGGAGGGCGGGGCAAAAGCCATATCAGTGATAACTGAGCAGCGTTACTTTTGCGGCAGGGGAGAATACATTTCTCTGGCCAAAAAAAGCGCTTCTCTGCCTGTCCTGCGCAAAGATTTTATTGTCAGTGAGTACCAGTTATTTGAATCGAGAGTACTCGGGGCTGATGCAGTGTTGTTGATTGTATCAATCTTAGATGACGAAACCCTTAAATGTTTGCTGAGGATTGCCCGTATTCTCGGCATGGATGCCCTGGTAGAGGTCCACTGCCATGCTGAATTAAATCGGGCCCTGAAAGTCGGCGCGGGAATGGTCGGAATTAATAACCGTAATCTAAAAAATTTCCAGGTTGACCTTTCCACCACCCTGGAATTGGCAGGTGCAATACCGAAAGAAGTCTTCCTGGTCAGTGAAAGCGGCATTGCCACCCGTGAAGATATGCTGCGATTGGAACAGGCGGGAGTAAAAGCCGCCCTGATTGGAGAAACCCTTGTGCGGGATGCAGATCCCCGCAGGAAGCTTGAGGAGCTGCTGGGGCAATTGGAAAGGAAAGGGGCTTAAGGGGATGTGGATTAAAATATGCGGCATTACAACTGTTGAGTCTGCTCTTGCCTGCGTTGAAGCAGGGGCCGATGCAATCGGCTTCGTATTTGCCACCGGCAAAAGAAAAATTTCTGTAGAGGCGGCAGGTAGGATCATTGCATCGCTTCCCACCGGGCTTGAAAAGGTCGGGGTCTTTGTCGATAAGCCGCAAGAAGAAGTGGCGGAAATAGAAAAAAGCATCGGCCTTCATTTGCTCCAGTTTCACGGTCAGGAAAGTCCGTACTACTGTAGCCTGTTTCCCGGTAAAGCAATAAAGTCTTTCCGGGTTTCTTCAGCCCGTGATTTTCAGTCTATTGAAGCTTATCGGGGCACGATTCGAGCCTGCCTGCTCGATTCTTTCCGGTTCGGCCAGGCTGGCGGGACAGGTAAAATCTGGAACTGGGAACTGTTTAGCCCAGCTGGCTCTTTAGGCTTATCCGGGATACCCTATATTTTGGCAGGAGGAATTACAGCGCAAAACGTTTCTTCAGCGCTGCAAAAAACAAAACCTTATGGTGTTGATACCAGCTCGGGGGTTGAGAGCGGTGGTCAGAAAGACCACACTCTGATCAGAGAATTTGTCAGAACAGTAAGGAGGTGGGAAAATGAAAAGTCTGCCTGACAGCAAGGGATATTTTGGATCTTTTGGGGGGCGTTTTGTTCCGGAAACGTTGATGACTGCCCTAATTGAACTGGAAGAAGGCTATGAGGACTGCAAGAGCGATCCCGAATTTTATAAAGAATTCCAGTATTACCTGGAAAACTACAGTGGTCGTCCGACCCCGCTTTACTTTGCCGCCCGCCTAACTGCCAGGTTGGGTGGGGCTAAAATCTACTTGAAAAGAGAAGATCTTAACCATACCGGCGCTCATAAAATAAATAATACCTTGGGCCAAGTGCTGGTTGCCAAACGATTGGGTAAAAGCAGGATTATAGCAGAAACCGGCGCCGGTCAACACGGTGTGGCCACGGCGGCAGTAGCAACCATGTTCGGCCTGGAATGTGACATATACATGGGCGAAGAGGATATGAAACGCCAGGAATTAAATGTTTTCCGCATGCAGCTGCTCGGCGCCCGGGTAATTCCTGTCATGTCGGGTAGCAGAACCCTGAAAGATGCCACTAATGAAGCACTGCGCGATTGGGTTTCCAATGTGGAAAACACTCATTATATTATCGGTTCAGTAGTAGGCCCCCATCCTTATCCGGCCATGGTGCGCGATTTCCAGGCGGTAATCGGTTATGAGGCAAGAGGACAAATTTTAGAAAGCGAAGGAAAACTGCCCAATTATCTTGTTGCCTGTGTTGGTGGAGGCAGTAACGCTGCCGGTTTATTCTACTCGTTTATCAAAGATAAAAAGGTAAAACTTATCGGGGTAGAGGCGGCTGGAAAAGGGCTTTCTACCGGAAGCCATGCAGCCAGCTTAAGCGGTGGCCGGCCTGGTGTACTGCACGGCAATCTCAGTTATCTTTTGCAAAATGCCGCTGGACAGGTCGAAAGCGCTCATTCAATTTCAGCGGGGCTCGATTACCCCGGGGTCGGCCCCGAGCATGCCTTTCTTAAAGATTCAAAACGAGCTGCTTATGAAGCCGTTACCGATGCTGAAGCGCTGAAAGCTTTTACCCTGCTTGCCGAATGCGAAGGCATTATTCCAGCTCTTGAGAGCGCCCATGCCCTGGCTTACCTGGAGCAGCTTATCCCCGCTACTTGTCCGGATCAGGTAGTAATAGTTTGCCTCTCCGGGCGCGGGGATAAAGATGTTGCAGAGGTTTCAAAAGCCCTGAAGGAGGTCAGTATATGAACAGGATAGTTCAAAGCTTTCAAAGTTTAAGATCTGCCGGCCGCAAAGGTGTTATTGCTTACCTGACTGCTGGAGATCCGGACCTTGAAACCACGGGAGAACTTGTTCTGGAATTGGCACACAGGGGTGCTGCCATGGTCGAACTGGGGGTTCCCTTCACTGATCCCGTGGCTGATGGACCGGTTATCCAGGCTGCTTCGGCCCGGGCACTTCAAAATGGGGTTACTTTAGATCATGTCCTTTCCCTTGCCGGTCAGTTGCGATTAAAAACTGATATTCCACTTCTGATTATGACCTACTATAACCCGGTATTCTCTTACGGCATTAACTGCTTTGTCGATGATGCGCATAAAAGTGGCATCGACGGACTGATCGTTCCTGATCTGCCGCTGGAAGAAAGTGAAACCCTAAACCGGGCTTTAAACAATGTCGGCATGCATCTTATTTATCTCCTTTCGCCAACCAGTTCAACCGAACGCATCGATGCCACAGTACAGCAGGCAGGAGGTTTTATTTACTGTGTCTCTTCTAAAGGTGTTACCGGGGTAAGATCAGAGATACCTGCATCGGCCCGTGATTTGCTAAGGCGGGTCCGTTCCCTGACTGAGCTGCCACTAGCTCTTGGTTTCGGTATTTCCAGTCCGGAACAGGTTGAGTCGTTAGGCGATGAAGGTGATGCGGTTATTATTGGCAGCGCAATTGTTAGTTTGGTGGAGGAGGGAGGACAAACAAGGGAAATAAGGGAACGGGTTGGAGGTTACATTGAGACTTTCAGGTAGGAATGGTTGTGAGTTTTTTTGAAGCAACCTAAAACCAACCTTCGATACCGGCAATATCTAACATGATCAGTAATACGCCTGAAACTATTTCTGTCGGGCGCTCCCACCGGCGTTATGATTCCCGGCCCAGCGCTCCGAGAGCTAAAGCAACCGCAAAATTATTGGAACCGATTAGTATACCTAAAATTACCAGATCAGCAAAGTTGATCTGAAAACTCCTAACCATTTTAGCGATAATAGTTTATAATAATATTATACTTGATTAAAATGCATAAAAGGAGATGGGAGGTTTGAAGAGATGTTTGTACATGATTATATGTCTGCTGAACCAATCACTGTTGCACCAAATGATACGGTCGGCGATGCCCTTGAGCTTTTAAAAGACCATTCGATCAGGCGCCTGCCGGTTGTGTCAAAGGGTAAACCTGTTGGTCTGGTAACCAAAACAGATTTAATCAAGGCCTCACCTTCGCATGCTACCAGCCTTTCCATTCACGAAATCAACTATCTTTTCCCGAAGATTAAGATCAAAGATATTATGACCAGAGAAGTAATTACTATATCTCCAGATGCTGCCATTGAAGAGGCCGCGGTTATTATGCGTGAAAATAAACTTGGAACCCTTATTGTGGTCGATAAAGATGCCCTTGTCGGCCTGATAACTGAAAGTGACCTGTTCAAAGCTTTTATTGATGTTTTCAGTTTTGATCGCCCCGGTGTTAGGGTAGTGGTTGCCTTTGAAGATGAAGTTGGTGAACTAGGCAAGCTGGCCTTGCTGATTAGTTCACTGGATATTTATATCATAAGCCTGATTATCACTTATGCCGAAAACGGCAGGGCTAATGTTGTAATGCGTCTGAAGACTGATCGTAGAGAACCCGTGATCGAGGAACTGAAAAAGAGCGGTTATGAGGTTATCGGCTAAGATTGAATTGTCGCCGTTGCATAAAGGGATAAAAATCTTCCCTGATTCTGTTTTAGTATATTATTATGCCCGGGGTTGGGAAAATAATTCTTGCCAGGTAATCCGACTATGCAAAATAGTAGGCTAAGATTCTTGGAGTAATGCCATGGTTAAGAAGAATCTGTTAGATGGCCTTACTAGCATATTATTCAGTAGCCGTCCGCCAATCATCAATTAGCTCCCATATTTCCTCCTTTTCAAGGCCGCGCCTCCAGCCGGCAACACCGGCAAGTTCAAAGCGATCTACCAGTTCCAGGCGGTAACTCATTGATGTTGTGTCTTCGAGCCACATTATATAGTTCAGACCGTCTTTGTTATAGCTGGCTACATGCTGAAGCGCTTCACTGTCCCAGTGTACTTTTGCTTCATTATCCTCAATTATTCCTTCTGCCCTGTGCATGGAGTAGGACCAGCTATTTAAAACTAACGGTTCATCACCTGATTTGTCAACTTGCCATAAGCGGGTGTAAAAGGGGACACCCAGGATTAGCTTTTCCGGGGGGACCTCGTTTAGCACCTGGACTAAACCGCGCTCCACCCACGGCAGAGAGGCAACAGAACCGGCTGTCGGTGAGGAAGCCCAGTGTTGATCGTAAGCCATCAGGATAATGTAGTCTACTGCTTCAGACAGAGCGGCGCGATCATAATTGCCGCTCCAGTATGCCGAATTTGAGATCATTGTTACATCGACCGAAACGATTATGTTTTCTTCGCGGCATCGCTCTGCCAGTTCGCTTACAAATCTTGTGAAGAGATCGCGATAATCGCTGTGGAAGTTTTCGAAATCAATATTGAGGCCTTCAAGTTCATATTCAAGGGCCAGTTCAATCAGCTCTTCGACTATACTCTGTCTGGTTTCTTCATCGCTGAGGATGGCTGCAGTTATATCAGGATCGAAGTCATTGGTAACAAGGGCCCAAATATCGTAACCGTGTTCCCTTGCCCAAATGAGATAATCTCTGTCAAATTGGCTGTCTATAGTACCTTCTTCATCAATTATATGAAACCAGGTCGGAGAAATGATTTCAACCGAAGGGATCGGGTTGATTGATGCCGGGTCAGCCCCGATTGCCGCATACTCCCAGACAATTACCATTGGATCGGGTGGCGTTGTTTTTTTGTTTTCAACAGCCAGCTGTGATGGATCAGCTTTAATAAAACCATAGAAAGTCGCCGTAAAAAGTATGACCAGGGTAGCGATGATTACGGTTATGCCGGTTATTTTTCTATTTAAGGAAAGCAGGCGCTGTTTTTGCCTCCCGCTATTCGGTAATGTCAATTTATAAACACCTCTGGGCGAATTGCCTGAATATGTGATGCAAGTATAGCATAAACCGGACCTTTACTGAAACATAGAAGCCCGGTTTGAAAAGCCTGCAGTTAAACGGACATTCGGATAACATTGAGACAGATGTTAAGGCTGCATCTTTTTCAGCAGCGCCCACGGAGCGAGAACTTCGAAGAAAGTGTTCCCGCCGTGCAGATAGAGTGGTTCTTCCTTGTTGTTCTTGTTATGGTAGAGGTTGGTTCTAAAGCCGTGGTCGGCCGTTAATAGCAGGAGTGCACCCGGGGGCAGGTATTCCAGGAGAGGGTGGAGTCTTTTGCGGGCCTGCAACTGCAGTTCTTCAAGCATAACCGGCAATTTGTCGCGGGAGCTGTGTATTTTATCATCCACGAAATTGTATTTAATAGCCTTAAGCGGTGTTTTTTCTGCGGAAAGGGCTTTTGAATTATCTACAGCATGGAGAAAAGCAACCGGGTCAGAAACTAACTCTGCAACCAGCTGCTCATCCATATTCAAAATATGGCTGAGCAGCCCTTCTTCTTTTAAGGGTGCCAGCTGGTTTTCAGTTACAGTCGGCTGCATTGCCCACAGCAAACCTTCACGTGTAACTTGCAGGCTGTAATCTGCCAGGGCTTTGTCCAGTAACGTTTTCCAGAGATCAAGGCGGGTTCCGTCAAGGATTACCATGAATAATCCCCGAAGATCTTTTTCTTTAACCGCCCAACCGGGCAGCATCCTGAATAGATTATAGAGAGTCTGGCGGCGGGAAGAGGATTCCTGTTCGTAGTGAATGGCGAATGCTCCATTAAGCGGTTCGAGCAGCGATGCGTAGCGGCGGTGCTGGTGTTTTATGGTTACTTCAGGAATTATTGTTTTTGCTACGGGTTCTTCAAGGTTTGCCAGGGCCAGTTCAAACGGTGCCAGCATGCGATATAAGCGCTCCCAGTTTTTATCGCTTTCGGGTGGGCTCTGGGCGATTCGCTCCGCATCATTTAATATCAGGCTGCATTCGGCCATGGTCTGAAGGATTTGCAGGAAGGACTGCTTTTCTAAGCGGTGTGTATCATTTAGGCCGACTCCTTCCCTGGTTGTGTTTTTTCCGGCTTCTTTAAGCATCCCGGTAATAATATTTAGCTGGGGCACGGATTCTTCTGCCGATATTTGCACAGCCAGTTTTTTGGCTGCTGCTTGACTCATAGCGGGAAAGAAGGGTTCATCGGTGAATAGTTCCAGTAAAGTTTCGAAGCGGTGGGGATCGGTTGCAGTAAAACGGTAGAAATACTCGATTAACTCTTCCATGGCAATCATGTTGGCGGCAGCAGCAGCGGTACGTGTCAGGAATTCCGGTTGAAGGGCATCTTTTTCATTCAGGAGAGTTTCCCCTAAAGTTTTTAGTTCGCTGAAGTAATCATTTCTGTGATCATGATCTGTTTTCAGTTGTTCGTCGATCAGCTTCTTAAAAAATATGGAAGGGTTTTCAGCAGGAGCCTCCCTTTTTTCAGCTGGCAGGCAGAAATTGTGCAGCCAGCCCCAGAGCAGGGCCAGGGCATATAGTTTTTCTTCCTGCACCTGCCCGACAAGAGGTATTAAGCGAGGCGCTTTTTCCTTCAGAAATACCTGGGCTTGCCGGCCCTGGTCTGCAATTTCAAATGACTCGTTTTCACGGTTGGAAAGTGCAGATATTTCTTTTTGAGTGACCCTGATATAGTCCGGAGGGATGGTTTCATTGCCTGAAAGCCACTCCTGAAAAAGTTCCTGTAATTGGGTGGTATTAAAGACCCGCCCGGCCAGCAGGTTCTGTAGCTCTTCGACTGAACGCTCTGCGATCATGGCATCACCGGTCAGGGCCCGGTTAATCTGGGCTATGGTGCCCTGGTTAATAAGAGCGCCTAACTTTTTATTCAGGTCTTTTTCGTCTGTAGCACTGTCAATTTTCAGCAGTTCTTGCAGGGGGGCAGCCTCGCGGCGTCGGCCGACCAGTTCTAAGTGTTCGGCATGGGCGCTAATTTTCTGTTTTTGTTCAGGCGCCTGTAAAGTTTCAAGGTAAGTCTTAAGGCCACGCCGGATTTGTATTTCAAGGGCAGCTCTATCGGGCAGCTCTACAGTTTCGCCAAGGGTAAAGCCGCAGTTACAGGCCGGATGCTCTGACAGATGCAGTTCGTTGGCAGCGCTGCATTCGCGGTCAAGAGGCTCAGATAGGGTCCGGTTGATGCCAACCAAATCATCCTTGACCATAACAGCATTAATTTTTCCCAGCTGTTCTAACAGGCGGTAGGCGTCAGTTTCCATGATTACACGGTATGGTTTAATTCGGCCTGTTCCAACAGCTTCATTATGCTCAGCAAGATAGAGAGTGATATAGTTATCACGAAACTGTTTGAATTCCCGCTTCAGTCTTTCCCTGTATTTTTCTTCCCAGAGAAGGGTTTCCTCTTCCAGCAAATCAACTAAAAGACGGTAGCGTTTTCGCAGAGCTTCGTATTTTTCACCTTCGGGGATAACCAGGTTTTCGTCTTTCAGGTAATGCCCAATACGGAGGATCTCAGGCAGATCTTCAGAAAGAAACTTTTCCAGTGATGATAGGCGGCCCCAATCGGCGGCGATCAGGGGAGATGATTGGTAAGCTGCCAAAAAGCGTTCCAGACCTTCCCTGGATGCGTAAGAGGTTTTAATTTCTTCTAGAAAGTTCAGAAAGCGGCTCACCGCCTTTTCCTGGTTATCCCAGTTAACAGCGGTAAAGAAGGGGTGCTCTTTTAGCTGTTCAATGCGGCGTTTTATTTCAACCGCTTTCCCTGTCCATTCTACCTTAAAGGCGATAACTGCTTCCCAGGTTTGCTGCTGGGCGGCAAAGGTCAAGGGGGAACTGCGCAGTTTGGTCGGCAGGAAAGGAACTTCGGCGAGGACTCTTTGCAGCTCCTGCCTGATCAGGGTTCCGGGGCCGATCTCTTCAATGTTCCAAAAGCGATAATAGTTAACCTGGGTCGGAGCCAGGCGTTTGCCGCCCTGGTAAGCAGATACAGCTCCGCTCAAAATTGCTGCTGTGCCCAAAATTTGAAAACCACTGGCGCTTAGGCCAAAGGGGCCTTTACGCAGGTAGCGGTAGAGGCGTTCTAAGGAAATTCGTCCGGTATCAGGAATTCGGTTTAAGAACTCAGCGGTCAGTGCTGATGTTTTCGGGTTGATTTCCAGCTGGTAATTCTGCCCTTTTTTCTTGACCAGACCGAGAGGGACCAGGTGGCTGTCGATTACCATTTTGGTGCCCCGTTCTAACTCCTCTGCTTCCAGTTGGGTAGAGAACAGCAGGTCCAGTGTGCGTTGCATCAGGCTGCCGGAAACCTGTTCGCTTAAGGGGCGGATTTCAGCATGCCGCGGAAATTTTTCTTTAAGGACTTCGCCTGCGGTACGAGCGACCAGGTCGGGGAAAGGCACGTAGCCAAAAGAAGCAGGTGCGGGCATATGTTCACCGGTGCGTAAGCGGCCCTGAAAATACAGGTTGCGGAACAGTTCTTTCACCTTGCCTTTTTCTTCCTGCAGTATGACTGCCAGCTGCTTGCTAATCTGCCTGCCTACCGGGCTGTCATCACTGCAATACTCATCCTGAAGTAACTGATGGGCGTAAGCGTGCTGCAGTATTTTTTCTTCAGTTGTAGCAACCTCCCGAGGGACCCACAGAATAATTGAGAGGCGCAGCTTGTCGCTGAGATCTTCGTAAACTGTTGTCCAGGGTGAGGTGTCTATATTTTTTCCACCAAAATAGGGTGGAATCAGGAAGAATAGAAAATCAGTTTCTTTGCTGCTTAGTTCTTCTTCTAAATCTGACATTGTGTCAGGGTTGAGTTCAGCAGGCGTGTTAAAGTATATTTTACCTGTGCGTGCAGTGTTTTGCCAGGTAATCTCTTCATGGCGCAGTGGCTCCTTTTGTAGTTGTTTTAAGGGCAGGTAGTCCTCATCGATCCAGGACAGCAGACTATTTAGGACACGCTGGTCGCCGGGGGTTAAATTGTCCACTGTCTGGCTTAACTTTTTCTCCATCAATAGGCCGACATCAGCTTTTAAGTCAATGGTGTAGCTTTTAGTGCCGTCTTTTTGCTCTGTAGCGGCAATGTAGGCGCCGTGAGTGTGTAACTGTTCAATAATCTCGCTTATATAGTCGTAGTTAACACCGCTTTCCAGGCTGCTGTAGCGGTGCAGGAGTAAACGGGTTAGTTCTTCACCGGTAAAACTTTTTGGCGCCCTGGCCAGCGCTCCCAGGATAAGTAGCTTAATCAGACGCAGGGCGACCTGGGCATTGGCAGGTTCGCTGAAGATGCGGCCTGCCTCCCGCTCGTAGTGGTGATAAACCTGTTCGCTGTAAGGGTTGGTTTCCACTGTTTCTCGGATGCGGTCCCGAAAATGATCAAAGATATAATCAGGGGTAAGCAGTTCTGCTGCAGGCTGTTCCAGGAAAGGTTCTATGCCGCGACTGGAATCTCCGGCCAGACGGTGGTGAATAAAATCGATCACACCCCGGTGTTGAGAAAAGAGGGGACGCAGTTCATCCAACATTTCGACTGTGACCGGATGGACCGGGTAAAGCTCAAGAAAGTCTTCGCGAGAAAAAGGAAGCCGTTTAAAAGCATTCTGAAGCTCTGCCATGATCTCCGGCAGTATTTTTTCAGCTTTATCTTTTTTTTGTACCAGCCGGCCGGAGACGATTTCTTTTACATGTTCTCCCGAAAGCTGAAAGCGTACCGGGTAGCGGTCTTTAATCTTATGGAGCAGTTCACCTGACAGGGAACCTGTATTTTCAATATTTTCCTGCATGGTGGCCACGATCCAGGCCGGGATCGCTTCGGCAAATTCGCCCAGGTATTGCAGAAAGCGGACATCCTCATTGTATGAGCGGGGGTTTTCTTTGGAACGCAGGAATTCCGAAAGTTCGTCGATTAAAAGCACCAGGCCGCCATAACTGCCTTCTTTAAGAGTTTTTTTCAGGGTCTCAAAAGCTTCCTGGCGGGTCAGATCGGCAAGTTCCTCCGGCAGAATCACAGTATTACCGGTGGGGTGGATACTATTTAGTTTTGCTGCGACTTCTTTTAGCACGATCTGTTCTAAATATTCGCGGTTGCTGTGTTCTACAAGGGATACTTCTACTACAAGTGGATTGATATCGGCAGCTTTTACAAGGCGCTCCGGCAGGCTGCGTTCTGTAGTCAGGCTATCCTGGCAGGATGTTATAAAAGCCTGGCGCGCCTCGTTGTCGCTGATCGTTAAGCTCAAAATATTTAAAAGGTGGGATTTTCCCGATCCGTAGTTACCGATCACAAAAAACCCTTCACCGCGGGAGGCGGCAATTTTTTCTAATATCGTCGAGATCGTAAAGGAGACCTCGTTGGTGAGGACAAAAGTTTCCACCATTTGGCGGCGCAGTTCACTTTCACCCAGGTCGGCCAGGCGGATTACGGTGCGTACGGGTGGGATATGAATCAAGTCTCCTATTTTCATTTACAGCTGCTCCTTATCTGTGTTTTCCGCAACCTGCTTCAGCTTACGGATAGCCCCATAAAAATCCTTGCGCTGGGGATATTTTTCCAGCAGCTCCTCGAAAAAGAGTGCTGTTTCCTTTGTTTTTTTCAGTTCCACGGCATCTTTAAGCAAAGAAGCCTTGGCTGTTTTGTCGGCGGGGCGGTGGTAAAGCAGCAGCTTTAGAAGGGGCCAGGCTTCCTCTGTGCGGCCTAATCGGCGGTAAGTATACAGCAGTTTAGACAGGGCCAGCATGTTCTGGGGTTCGAGTTCCCTGGCCTGGTGGTAAGCTTCCAACGCTCCACCTTCATTGCCTGTTTTACGCAGCAGATCACCCAATAACAGGTGCAGGTGAGGATTATTTTTACGCTTGCCGACCTTGATCACTTTTTGCAGCTGCTCGGTCGCTTTAGCAGGATCGATATTATTAAGCTTCGCCTTCATTATTTCTGCATAGCGTAAAAAGTCTTCTTCGTCCACTTGATCAGGTAATACCTGCTGCATATCGGAACCACTTTTTTTGAAATCTTTACTGGCTCTTTCCTGCAGTGAAATGTATTGCTTTAAAAGATAGCTGTCCTCCGGATACTGCTGTAAGGCATTCTTAAGCGTAGTTAGCGCTTTATCGATGCTACCGCTTAATTCATAAGCCCGTGCCAGGCGTCCCGCCCGAAAAGGATTAGGAGACAGATCGTAAGCTTTTTGCAGGTTTTCTGCAGCCTCATCCGGCTTTTTCATTTCAAGGGTGGCCATACCGAGGACGGTAAGGGCGGCAACCTGGCGAGAATCTTCGCCGAGAACTTCCAGGGCCATTTCCCGTGCTTCTTTCGCATTACCCTGGCGGAGAATAACATCTGCCAGGTTAGCCTTTAATATTTTATGTTCGAAACTGGTTGCAGGCTGTTCAGCCAGGGCTTCATTTAAAAGCAGTT
>SLHT01000062.1 GCA_007136055.1 Syntrophomonadaceae bacterium | reverse complement strand
GTAAAGTCTTCGTTCTCCTCATTATTTGGCTTCATAACAATCTCTCACTCTCACTTCCTTTTATCAAAATTGAAAGTTTGCCTGACGCCCGAAGAACACTACATCACCAGGGCCATGATGGCCTTTTGCACATGCAGGCGATTTTCAGCCTGATCAAATACTATCGAATGCGGGCCGTCAATAACCTCGTCCGTTATTTCTTCTCCCCTGTGTGCGGGCAAGCAGTGCATGACCAGGACATCATCTTTAGCGTTTTCTATTAATGGCCTGTTAACCTGGTATTCTGAAAAACTCTTCAGGCGCTCTTCATGTTCCTCTTCCTGACCCATACTGGCCCATACGTCTGTATAAATAATGTCTGCGGTATTTACAGCTTTCCTGGGGTCATCCTGTATTGTAATCGTCGCACCGCTATTTGCTGCATCCAACCTGGATAGACGAGTTATTTCAGGATCAGGCTCAAAGCCCGAAGGTGAGCATATCACCACGTGCATACCCATTTTAGCGCCCCCGAACATCAGTGAATGAGCCATATTGTTTCCGTCACCGATATAGACAAGCTTTAAACCATCAAGATTTTGTTTCTTTTCTCTGATCGAAAATAGATCGGAAAGCACCTGGCAGGGGTGCAGCAGGTCCGTCAGTCCGTTTATAACCGGCACAGAACTATATTCAGCAAGCTCAACTACATCTTGATGCGAAAAGGTGCGGATCATAATTCCTTCCAGGTAGCGGCTTAAGTTCCTGGCCGTATCAGCAATTGTTTCACCGCGGTTTAACTGTAAATCGTTTGCGCTTAAAAACAGGGCGTGTCCGCCTAGCTGAAACATACCGACTTCAAATGAAACCCTGGTCCTTGTTGATGACTTCTGAAAAATCATACCCAGGGTTTTCCCTTTCAGGGGATGGTAAATTTCAGCCAATTTCTGTTTCATTTTTAAAACATGGGTGGTATCAAGAATCTGTTCCACTTCTTCACGGCTCAGATCATGGATCGATACTAGATCTTTACCCTTCATGTTAACAGCCATCAGAAAACACCCTCCTATCTAATTAATCCCTTTCTACGGCACAGGCAATACCCTGTCCCCCGCCTATGCACAGTGTAGCCAACCCACGCTTTGCATCTCTTTTTTGCATCTCATGCAAGAGAGCTACAAATATCCTGGTCCCGCTGGCGCCAATCGGGTGACCAAGAGCAATTGCGCCACCGTTTACATTAGTTTTATCGGGGTCCAGGTCCAATTCCTTCATAACCGCAAGCGCCTGGGCGGCAAAAGCTTCATTGGCTTCAACTAGATCAAGATCTGCTACCGACCAGCCTGCTTTTTCAAGGGCTTTGCGACTGGCAGGAATTGGACCGGTACCCATGACCGAAGGTTCGACGCCGGCCGAGGCATAGCTTTTAATCACTGCCAGCGGCTTTAAACCCATTTTCTCGGCTTTTTCCCGACTGGTCACAACTACCGCAGCGGCGCTGTCATTGATACCGGAAGCATTACCGGCAGTTACTGTACCATCTTTTTTAAAGGCGGGGCGCAATTTTGCCAGTTTTTCCAGTGAAGTCATCCGCGGGTGCTCGTCTTTTTCGAACACTACCGGATCACCTTTGCGCTGGGGAACCGAAACCGGAATTATTTCATCTTTAAAGCGTCCGCTTTCAATTGCAGAATGCGCTTTCTCCTGGCTGGCAAGAGCGAATTGATCCTGCATGTCCCTGGTGATTCCATATCTTTCAGCCACATTTTCGGCTGTAATGCCCATGTGATAATCGTTAAAGGCGCACCAGAGACCGTCTTTAATCATCACATCAGTCATACCGCTGTCTCCCATGCGCAGACCCCAGCGAGCGCCGTCTATGGCATAAGGTGAGGCGCTCATGTTCTCAGTTCCACCGGCAACAATTAGCTCTGCTTCACCGGAAACAATCGCCGCTGCTGCAGAAGTAATTGTTTTCAGGCCCGACCCGCATACCTTGTTGACAGTTGTGCATGGCACTTCCACCGGAAGACCTGCTTTCAGGGCAGCCTGCCGGGCTACATTTTGTCCCAGGGCTGTTTGCAGAACGCAACCAAGCAAAACCTCGTCAACCTGACCTGGTTTAACCCCCGCTTTTTCGAGTGCAGCTTTTATTGCAATGCTGCCCAGTTCTGCTGCGCTAATATCTTTCAGGGAACCACCGAAGGTGCCGACCGCTGTACGGACAGCGCTTACCACAACCGCTTCTTTCATTAGATAACCTCCATTTCAACTCTTTATCTTGCTTATTTTTGTTCATTAACATGGATTTTAATCAGTTTATAATTCTATTACCGGATTATAATTAATATTAAGCCCGTCCGATAATATATTTGTACGGGTCCACCTCTTCACGCAGGCACCTTAGTTCTTCATCGCTGGGCGGATCACTGATCGTCAGGTTATCGTCCCATAGCAATTCGAAGCCTGTATTTTCAATGATCTTCTCTTTTTCTATACCCGGGTGAGTGCTTTCAACCTTCATCCGCCTGGTTTCTTCATCAAACCCGATTACACAGAGGTTGGTGATCACTTTATAAGGGCCGCTTCCCGGGGGCAATCCTGCTTCTTCCCGGGCTCCGGGCCCGGTTAAATAGCCGGGCGAAGTTATGAAATCTATTTTCTCTGTAAATCTCTTTGGATCCTGGGGAGTGATCATCATTGTTTTCCAACATAAAGAAGCCAGGTCGTTTGCTCCACCGCTGCCCGGTAAACGAACCTTCGGTTTCTTGTAGTCTGTTCCGATCATGGTTGAATTGATATTGCCATATTGATCAATTTGCGCTCCGCCCAGAAATGTATAATCAACCAGACCACGCTGACAGGTCTCCATTACTTCAGGCATACTACTTGCTGCCAGAGCGCGGTAGAAAGTGCGTGAATCGCCTACTGAGATGGGCATAGAAGGCAGCAAGGGCCCAATACCGCCTGCTTCGAACATAATCATCAGACGCGGAGAATAAACCCTTTGAGCAAGCATCGCTGCCGCACAGGGCGCCCCTGTACCGACCACAACAATACTATTATCTTCCAGGTACCGCGAAGCAAGGCAAATCATCAGCTCCATATCATTGTGCTTCATTATATAAACCACCCTTTCAGGAAACATAATTTACTTTTCAATTAAATTTTCCAGGATTCTAAGCTCCTGCAAACGGCTCAGGCCACCAATAGTCTCAAGATAACCGTTAAAATCTTTAACTCCGTAAATATGTCGTTGTAAAAATTCTTTAAAAGTGCCCGGGTCTTTTTCTGCCAAGAGCCATTCGCGGAGATGTTCTTCATCGCTAAAGTACTCATAAGCCATATTGCCCGGATAACCGCCAAAGGGAACTTCAATCACTGCATCAACCAGGTAGTAGGGAATAACTGTTCTTGTCGGGTCGCGCCGGATATATTCATTGGGCACGAATTGCTCAGTGGTTATGATCAGGCGCTTTGCAGCCCTGGCTAAATCATGATCAGCAATCATGATTCCGTCAATTTGACAGTTTCCATAAACATCAGCCCGGTGCACATGAATGATGCCGACGTCAGGATAAAGAGCCGGAACCGCAAGGTATTTTGCGCCGGTAAACGGACATTCCATCTCTACTGCGTTGCTGTACTTTTCGGTATCTGTACCGAGCATACAGCGGACAGGCAAAAAAGACAAACCCATCGCAGCAGCTTTATACCTCCAGGTCAGGGCTGCATTAGTTAACTCGCAAAGTTCAACTGCTCCGCTTTCAACAGCCTGGCGGGCAATCCTGGAAAGCCCTCTTGCTTCCAGGCCAACAATATAAGCAACATCGCAGCGGTTAATACAGTTGCCTGCTACAAGGATTTGAAAATCGTGCGTGGCAGTATGACCGGCCAGGCCTAAATTTTTCTTTTTCTGGCGCACTATTTCATGTAAAACGGCAACCGGAGTCCTGTTCGCCCCAAAACCGCCGATGCCGATATAATCTCCATCATTTACCAAGTCTTTAACAACCCTGTCAACACTTGATACTTTTTCGACCATTTTGCGCGGTTTCTGATCACGAAAGTACTCCCGCGCTTTATCGGCATCAGGATCTGTAAATATTTTGCCGGTGCCGGCAGGTTTGTAGATAACTTGTCGTTCTTCATTAAATTTTGTAAAATTATCCAATACAACCACCTCCATAAACTTATTATTCTCTAATTGCTATTTATTCCCTTCAATAAAGTTAAATAAACAGGCAAGCCCTGCTCGCCGTCATTTGTGCGATCTTTGTTTTTTTATAAACGATCCGTCATTTTCAATTACAGGCCCATTCTCACCGCTCCAGCTTACCCCTGTCAT
>SLHT01000093.1 GCA_007136055.1 Syntrophomonadaceae bacterium | reverse complement strand
TCTTTGTAAATTAACTTTAGTTCCTGGTATAATCTCTGCCGGCTTACTTTATCCAGCACTTTCTTTTCAACAGCATTGTTTATTAGGTTTAATGTTTTCGGCTCTATTGTAAATTTGTAACGTTGTTCAAAACGTACGGCCCGTAAAATCCTTAAAGGGTCATCAACAAAACTTAGCTGGTAAAGTGCCCTGATAATGCGGTTGTCCAGATCAATTTTCCCGTTATAATAATCATAAAACTCTCCATAATGTTCAGACTCAAGTGAGCAGGCCATGGTATTGATCGTAAAATCACGCCTGAAAAGGTCATTTTTTAAGCTTGACTTTTCCACCCTGGGCAGGGCAGCCGGTGAAACATAAAATTCTTTCCGCGCCGTAACAAAATCAAGTCTTAAACCCTCAGGCAGGTCAAGTGAAGCTGTTCCGAATTGTTCGAAATGCCTTACGCTGCCGCCCAACATTTTCTGAAGTTTGAAAGTAAAATCTACTGCATCACCAATCACCACAAAATCAAGATCTTTTTCCGGGGGATGCTTCAGCAGTAAGTCTCTGATAATGCCGCCGACTAAATATATTTTGATCTTTTCCCTTTCAGCCAGGCGGCTAATCTTTAAAAGTAATCTTTGCATCTCCCCGGGCAGCTCATTGTTAAGCAAAGATGTAAGGTTAAGTACATCTCCAGTATCCGATTCATCCTTTAAGTCAAGGCCCGTCGAAGCAGAACCCTGATTCTTCTTAACCTTTAATGTGCGGCCTTTTCGATCAAAGAAGCTTAAATAGCGCAGGATATCGGAACGGGTTACGATACCGACCAGCTGCCCGTCAGCATCGACAATCGGAATCCGCCCGATATTTTCTTCAACCATCAGGCGGCGCAAATCACTTAGAGATTGTTCCGGTGAAGCGGTAATCAGCTTCCTGGTCATAAAACCTTTAACCGGAGCATGCGCTAAGTCACTGCGCAGCCCTTTACGAAGATCACGGCGGGATATTATGCCAGCCAGGCGCCCATTTTCAACAACAGGACACCCTTTAAAACTATGCTCGGTTAAAAGTTCGTCAGCTTCAGCTACCGTGGTGTCACTTTTTACGGTCAAAACAGGCTTTGAAGCTACCTTGTCAGCAGTCAGGGCCGGGGGGAGGTAATACTTCAGAAATTCAACAAGCTGCTTTTTGACCTCTTCTGCATTAACTCCTTTGAAATGGGCAGAAACAACACTGGAGTAACCTTTGACATTGAAAGGCGAAAGCAGCTCAAGCAGGTTTATATCTTCGTCTCTGGAACGGGCGGCCAGGTAAATGTTTTCTGTCATCTGGATTATAACAATGGTCAGCCCTGCATCCTCTATCTCATCAAGTAGCTGCAATAAAACTGCAGCGCCGATTACATATTCATCAAGGACTGTCATACTGATCAGCACACGGCGTTGTTTTAATTCATAGAATTCGCTGTTACGGATTAGTTTCTCCAGGAGCTCTTTCTGAGCATCAGTAAGCGGAGAACGCAGGTATTCCTGGATTAACCTGGTACTGGGGCCGCAGCTCCACAGGTATGCCACAGCACGGGCATCCCTTGCGGTGGTAATCTCATAAGTTAGACAACCCGTATCTTCATAAATTCCGAGCAGAAATAAAGTCGCTTCGAATTCAGTTAACTTCAGCTTGCGCTCTCTTATTTCTTCAAGCAGAATAGTAGTTGTAGAGCCAACCGATTCGATAATTTGAAAATCCGCACCTAAATCAGTTTCACCCGGGTGATGATCATAAACTGTTACCCGCGTCGCGGGTTCAAGAATAGATGCCCATTTTCCCAGGCGCGCTTTTTTATTGGTATCAACAACCACAACTGCATCTATATCTCCAACCATTTCACCTGGATCTTTTAATGGCAGTAGATCCCGGTAAAGGTTGATAAAAGAGCGGACATTGGGCTGCAGCGGCTCTGGCATAATTACAGCGCTGCCCCGGTAAAGCTTGTCCGCGGCTACAAGTGAAGCCA
Organism: Syntrophomonadaceae bacterium; assembly: GCA_007136055.1. Lineage (GTDB taxonomy): Bacteria > Bacillota > Dethiobacteria > DTU022 > DTU022 > T3SED10-7. Next base: position 2,334 of record SLHT01000093.1, on the reverse strand, counting down.
GGGCATCAAAGTCGCCGTTTTCATGGGTAATAATAACATCCAATTTATAGTTACCACGCTTTCCAATAAATCAGCACATAACAATACTATAATTCGCTAACTGCAAATGGATCAACACAATTATATATTACTCTGGAATAGCATTGCGGGGAAAGAGGAGATAAAGGTTCAAACCTGTGTAAATATATCAGCAGGCACAGCTTACCGCCAATCAAGCGCGCGGATGCGTCTTGTCATATATTTCCCTGATCTTCCTTCTGGTAATCTGAGTGTAAATCTGGGTTGTAGATATATCGGAATGACCGAGCATCTCCTGGACAGACCGCAGGTCTGCCCCGTTTTCCAGCAGGTGAGTGGCAAATGAGTGACGCAATGTATGGGGGGTTACGTCCCCATTTATATTTGATTTTAGGGCATGTTTTTTTAGTATTTTCCAAAAGCCCTGCCTGGTCATCCTGCTGCCGTGATGATTGACAAAAAGTGCCGGCTCGCCGTTTTTTTTAAGCAGTTTTGCTCTTGATTTATCGAGGTATTCGCTGACATGGTTTATAGCCAGTGAACCGATCGGCACAATCCGTTCTTTCATCCCTTTACCGCGACAACGCAGGAACCCGACATGCGGGTCAAAATCAGTTATATCAAGAGAAACAAGCTCAGAAACCCTGATACCGGAAGCATAAAGCAGTTCCAGCATTGCTTTGTCCCGCAAACCATTCTGTTGACTTTTTTTAGGCTGGCTGAGCAGTTTGTCGACCTCTGTTGTCGTTAAGACCCTTGGCAGTTTTTTTTCTATTTTAGGCGTCTCCAACTCAAGGGCGGGATTATTTTCAATAACTCCTTCCTGGAGCAAGAAATAGAAAAATGATCGGATCGACGCAATACAACGGGTTATAGTAGAAGTAGCAAAGCCTTCCTTTTTAAGCGAACCTATAAACTGATTCAGTGCTTCCCGATCAACCTTTTCAGGATCTGTTGCCTTTCTTTTATGCATATACGCAATAAATTTATTGAGATCACGCCGGTACGAGTCAAGGGTATTCTTGGCCAAACCTTTTTCAACGGCCAAGTAGTTGGTATAATTTTCTAATTGTTTTTGCATACTTATAAATTTCCTCACTGAAAAGTACTGAACAGTACCGAAGTAAATTAAACTTTCGCCATCGACTTTAATAATACCTTCTTAAAACATGATTATTTGCAAAAATATATTTAATATAACGGCAACTTAATTTTTTCCGATTAAGGCATGCTGCAAAGCAATAATTGTCTTGCCATCTTTTATCTGCCCACCTGCTATCATGGACCAGGCCTCATTTAAAGGGACCGTTACAATATCGATCCTTTCTTCAAAATCACTGGTATAAGATATAGCTTTTTTAAGGTTTTCAACCTGGAAGAGATAGATGATTTCATCACAAAATCCCGGGGACGGATAAAAGGAAAGCAATTCCTGCCAATTAGATCCTTCCAGTCCCGTTTCCTCTAACATTTCACGGCGGGCACATTCAAGCGGCTCCTCGTTAGCCTCAATCTTCCCAGCCGGTATTTCTAAAAGAATTTCTCCCGCCGGTTGACGATGCTGCCTGACCAGAACAACGCCGCCTGTTTCGTCGAGGGCCAGCACGGCAACTGCACCGGGATGTTCCACTATTTCACGAAAGGCAACCTGCTTGTCTGACAGTTCTACCCGGTCCTGGCGAATATTAAATATTTTACCCCGATAAAGGTAACTGCTGGATAGAGTTTTTTCATGCAAATAATCGCTAATTATTTCCACCTCATTTTAAAAGGCTCAATTATGCCCTGCTGCTTGCAGTTTCCGCACCTGTAGTGTTCGTTTAAAACTTCAAATAACAGCAGCATCAATCCTTTAACATTGTCATCCATAATTTAAATAACAGCAATTCTCTCCAGGGCCCTGGTTTCGGGGTCTTAATTGGCCCTTAAATTCTGCCATTGATGATACTGTTAGCGATAACCAGGCGCTGAATCTGACTGGTTCCCTCGTAGATTTGCATGATTTTTGCATCACGCATGTATTTTTCCAGGGGGTACTCCCTGGTGTAGCCATAACCTCCGAGAACCTGCAGGGCATCGACGGTAACACGCATAGCCATATCTCCGGCGTAACCCTTGGCCATTGCTGAATATGCTGAAAGGTTTTTACCACCCTTACCGATTTTACCCGCCGTACAGAGAATCAATGAACGAGCAGCTTCGATTTCCATGGCCATGTCAGCCAGCATAAACTGGATGGCCTGCTGTTGAATAATGGGCTTGCCGAACTGGACCCTTTCAAGAGCATATTTTGCTGCGGCCTCGTAGGCGGCCCTG
>SLHT01000219.1 GCA_007136055.1 Syntrophomonadaceae bacterium | reverse complement strand
TCTACCGATTTAGAAGCCTTTTTTTATCCCGGCTCGATAGCGGTGATCGGGGCCAGCCAGAATGCGCTGAAACCAAACGGAATTCCTCTTTATCTTTTAAGTATGTTTGGTTACAAGGGAGATGTCTATCCTGTTAACCCGAAATATGACCGGGTAGGCGGTTTAAAATGCTACCCTTCTGTTCTCGATATTGAAACTCCTGTGGACCTGGCGATTATTGGTGTGGCGGCTGCTCAGACTATGGATGTTTTAAAAGAATGTGCCGAAAAGAAGGTCAAAACGGTAATTATTTTTACATCGGGTTTTGCAGAAATTGGTGAAGAAGGACGCCTTACACAAGATGAAATGACAAAGCTGGCTGAAGAAAGCAGCATGCGTATTCTCGGTCCTAACTGTCTCGGGATTATGAACTATTACAATGGAAATATGGCCAGCTTTTTTTACAACCAGGAGAGAAATGACCTGGTTCACCCCAAAAAGCTATCATTTATTACCCAGAGCGGTGGCCTGGGCGGCATTATATACCAGATGGTCATGCAGCTGTCAATTGGCTTTAACTATTTTGTGAGTACCGGTAATGAAGCGGATGTTTCTTTTGCTGAAATTCTCAACTACCTGGTCAAGCTTGATGAAGTCTCGCTGGTGGCCGGGTACCTCGAGGGTTTGCAGGGTGACGGCAGGCTCTTCATGGCAGCCTGCCGGCATGCTCTTGAAAATAAGAAACTGGTAACTATGCTTAAGGTGGGACGGACAGAGAGTGGCGCTGCTGCCGCAGCTTCCCATACCGGGGCGCTGGTTGGTTCAGACCAGGTTTATGATGGTATGTTTAAGCAGTTTGGAGTGCCCCGTGCAGACGATGTCGAGCAGATGAATGCCCTGATTGCCCTTTATGCGACAGGAAGACGTCCGAAGGGAAAAAAAATGGCCATAATCACAATATCAGGCGGAGGAGGAGTGGTTGTGGCTGATAAGTGTCCCGAATATGGACTGGAGGTGGTGAGCCTTACTGATTACACCCAGGATAAGCTGCGCGAATTTTTCCCTGCTTACGGTGCGGTTCGCAACCCTGTTGACTTAACCTCGCAGTTATTTATTGATACAAAACTATTTCAGCAGGCGCTGCGAATGGTTATGCAGGATCCTGAAGTCGATGTCGGGGGCTTTTTTTACAATCTCGAGATGCCTGATCCGGAAGCAGGCGATAAAATCATCGAAGTCTACAGGGAAATTGAAAAGCCCTTAATTGTTTTTTCCTGGCCGACAGGACAGGATTATGCTATCGAGGCAAAGAACAGGCTGGTTCAGGCGGGAGTTCCCGTCATAGATCACATTCCCAGTGGCCTCTGGGCGATCAGTTCACTGGCTGATTGGGTTCAGAAAACGAAGGATGTGCAAGCCTACCCTTCATACAGCCCGGGGAAAGAACAAAAAGTGGCCCTGCAGCAGATAAAAGAAAATTTTTCTGCAAAAGGAGGGGCAATGACGGAGTGGCGGTCAAAGCAGATTCTTAGTAGTTATGGCGTTCCCGTAACTGAAGAAATGATGGTTTTAACCGTGGGGGATGCGTTAAAGGCGGCTTCAAAGATTGGTTTTCCCGTAGCCCTGAAGATAATGTCTCCCGACCTTCTGCATAAAACCGATGTGGGAGGAGTGGTGCTAAACCTTAACAGTGAAGATGAAGTTGAAAAGGCCTATCATGAGATGCATAGAAAGGTTAATGCCGACAGGCCTGAGGCAAGAATTGAGGGGGTTTTGGTCCAGGAAATGCTCCGTCCGGGGCTTGAGGTGATTATCGGAATCAAGAAGGACCCTATTTTCGGCCCGGCGCTGGTCTTTGGTCTGGGCGGGGTTTTTGTCGAGGTCTTAAAAGATGCGGCAACCAGGGTTGCTCCTTTAAATGAAAATGATGCCCGCTCGATGATCACAGAAATTAAAGGCAAGGCCCTTTTAGACGGGTACCGCGGCGAGCTGCCCCGTGATACAGATGCCCTCGTTGACGTGATTATGAAAGTATCACGCCTGGCTGTCGAGTTGGATGATGCAATTGATGAAGTAGATATCAACCCGTTAATTCTTTATGAAAAAGGGGCGGGGGCTGTTGCTGCCGATGCCCTCATTATAACGAAGGACAGATAGCCCTTCCGGATAGGGCCGAAAATTTTTGTTAGAATGAAATAAACACTTATGTTATAATTGTTTCGGGTGAAAAAGATGAAAGCTATTAAAGTAAAAATACTTGACTATATTGTAGTGGCAGCGGTAATTATATGGGGACTGGCAGGCTTCTGGTTTAATATTCAGCAGGTTGGCGCCTCAGAGCATAAATATGCGACTATCTACGTTCAGAAGCAGCAGGTCGCCGAGCTATCACTTTCTACCGGTGATCAATACAGTTACTCTTTTAACTTTGGAGAGCGCGATCAACATACCGCCTACCTGGAGGTTGAGGAAGGGCGAATCAGGATGCTGCCTTTAGAGGATGATCTCTGTCCCAAGCACATTTGTTCTCATGCCGGGTGGATAGAGTATTCTTATGAAAAGATTGTTTGCCTGCCCAACCAAATCATGGTTACCTTTAACGAATCTACAGGGGGCAGCGGCCGCGAAGAAGTTGATGGCGTAACTTATTGAATGGGTTATTATGGGCAGCAACGCCATTTATTATCTGTGAAGCAGGAACCATAATAAGGTTGCTGCTTTGTGCATGTTGACAAAGAAAATAAAGGTCTATATAATTACTTTAGTTTTTGGGGAAGTGGTGGTTATGCATATATATCTGCCTGAAACAAGGTTAAAAAAAGGAGAAGCAGTCGACTAAAGGTTTGATGAAAAACTTACCGACTGTTTTGAAGATTTTTCTGAAGGCGGCGCCTTAATACTGATGGTCAGCGTTATTTGCAGCGCAGATAAAGTCCTGATCAGCGGTAATTTAGAGGCATCAATTGAGGCGATATGTTCGAGGTGCCTGGAAACTTTTCACCATCAGTTTAAAACTGATTTTTCTGACGCTTTCACGCTTGTCAAGGGAGTACCTCTCGATAGCGCTCCTGAGAGCTTAGCTGCTGAAACAGCAAATATGCAAACCGTAACCGGCGATTATCTTTATCTTGATGAATATATCCGTCAGTTAATCATTTTGGCCCAGGAATACAGTCCTCTTTGTAAGCCGGATTGTAAAGGCCTCTGCGCCGGATGTGGAGCTGATCTGAATCAATCAACCTGCAGTTGTGACCTGGACGAAGAAGAGGTCGATATAAGGCTGTTGAAACTAAAAGAGCTGAAATCCGGCAGGAAAGTCTAATTAAGGAGGCGTTAAAGTGGCTGTTCCAAAAAGAAGGACTTCGAAATCAAAGAGGGATATGAGAAGATCTCAGTATAAACTTACAGTGCCCCGGCTGGTTCCCTGTCCGAATTGCCATGAACTTAAGCCCGGCCATCGGGTTTGCTTAAGTTGCGGGCATTATAAAGATCGTGAAGCTGTAAAAGTGAAATAAAACATTTATTACTGAACGCCTCTTTTGTCTGGATATCAGGGGCGTTTTCTGTTTATTGCTGGCTTATACAGGGGAAGTGATTAGTTTGGCAAGGGTAGCGATTGATGCCATGGGTGGAGATCATGCACCTTCAGAAATTATCAGCGGCGCATTATCAGCGCTTAATTATATAAAAGAGCTCAATTTGGTCCTGGTTGGCCATGAAGATAAGATCGTTGAAATGTTGGGCGGTATGAAATATCCGGAAGAGCGTTTAGAAATAAGGCATGCCGCTGAGGTTATTGAAGGTGACGATGATCCCGGGTTATCGATCAGGAATAAGAAAAACTCATCCCTGGTAAAAACCCTGCAAATGGTTCGCAACGGAGAAGCCGATGCGGCTCTGAGCGCCGGTAATACAGGAGCCCTGATGGCCGGTGCAGTTCTATTCCTGGGTCGGCTCACTGGCATCAGCCGCCCGGCTTTGCTGACCCCGATGCCCAGTTTCAAAGGTAATCCTGTTCTTTTTCTCGATGTGGGGGCTAATATGGATTCCCGTCCTGAACAACTCTTACAATATGCTCACATGGGCCGTATTTATGCTCAACAGATCCTGGGCTACACGGAGCCCCGGGTGGCCCTCCTCAATGTAGGAGCAGAAAAGAATAAGGGAAACAGCCAGGTAAAACAGGCGCATGATCTATTTGAAAATCTTTTGCCCGGTTTCTGCGGCAACGTTGAAGGAACCGAGGTTTTTTTTAATGCTGCAGATGTTGTGGTCTGCGACGGGTTTGTTGGAAATATTTTTCTAAAGACTTCTGAAGGCCTCTCCAGGGCTATTCTAAGTTATTTCAGGCAGGAAATTGAAACAAAACTAAGCTATAAATTGGGGGCTTTATTACTTAAGCCGGTTTTTCT
>SLHT01000242.1 GCA_007136055.1 Syntrophomonadaceae bacterium | reverse complement strand
ATTTAAAGAAGAGGTCAGCCGGTTACTGGCTCCGCATGTTTCTCTTGAACCGGCAGAAGTAATAAACCTCCTGGAGATTCCCCCCGAACCGTCTTACGGAGACCTGGCTTTTCCCTGTTTTACCTTAGCTAAAATCAGAAAAAAGGCTCCCCCGCTAATTGCTAAAGAATTGAGTGAAGAACTCAGTGATAAAGAAAGCTTGTTTTGGGAAAAGGCTGTTCCCCGGGGGCCTTACCTTAACTTTTTTATTGCTCCTGAAGCTTTCGGGCGTGAAGTGCTGCAGGAAATCTGGAGCAGTGATGAAAAGTATGGTCATGCCAATCTGGGTAAAGGGCAAAATGTGCCTGTCGATTATTCATCACCTAATATTGCCAAACCTTTCGGGGTCGGGCATATTCGCTCTACAGTTATCGGACACTCTTTATACCTGATTTACAGGGCGCTTGGTTATAACCCTATTGGGATAAACCATCTCGGTGATTGGGGCACACAGTTTGGCAAATTAATTGTAGCTTACAAGAGCTGGGGCTACGAAAGTGAATTGAAAGAAGATCCGGTAAACTATCTCTATAAGCTTTATGTGCAGTTTCATAAACTGGTTGAAGAGGATCCTGCTCTTGATGATGAAGCACGTTCCTGGTTTAGAAAGCTTGAAAACGGTGATAAAGAGGCCGTTGATTACTGGAACCGTTTTCGGCGGCTAAGTCTCGAAAATTACGAGCTTATTTATGATCTACTGGGTATTGAATTTGAGTACTATCATGGCGAGAGCCACTACAACCAGATGCTTAACAGGGTGATTGAACTCGTCCTGGAGAAGGGCATTGCCAATGAGAGTGAAGGAGCCCTGATGATCGATTTAGAACCGCATGGTTTACCTTCCGTAATGTTGCGTAAAAAAGATGGCGCCACCCTTTATATTACCCGTGATCTCGCCGCGGCAATTTACCGCTACGAAACTTTTAGCTTTGCCCGCTCACTTTATGTGGTCGGGGCGGAGCAGACCCTGCACTTTCAACAGTTGTTTAAGATTCTTGAACTGCTCGGTTTCGAATGGGCCTCAAAGTGCGTCCACGTGCCGTTTGGTTTGATTCGTTTTAAGGAAGGCCGGATGTCGACCCGGGCCGGTAAAATTATTCTTTTAGAAGAAGTTTTGAATCGCTCAATTGAAATGGCCAGAGAGATCATTGAGGAGAAAAACCCCGACCTGCCGGACAAAGAAAGCGCCGCCAGGGCAGTTGGTTTAGGGGCAGTGCGATTTGGTGATTTAAGCAACGACCGGATAAAAAATATTGAGTTTGACTGGGATAAAGCGCTCGATTTTTCAGGTGAAACAGCTGCTTACATCCAATATGCTCACGCTCGAATCTGCAGCATTTTACGCAAAGCCGGGCCGGAATATTTAAAATGGGATGACAGCGCCGCTTCTCTTCTAGTTAAAGAAGAAGAAACAATACTGGTTAAAACCCTGGCCTTGCTACCCGACAAAATATTTGTTTCTGCGGAAAATTACCGGCCGTCAATCCTGGCCCGCTACCTGATTGATGTGGCCCGTGAATTTAACCGCTTCTACCATAATTGTCCGGTACTCGGCAGTGAAGGGGAAGTAAAGCACGGCCGTCTTTTACTGGTTGGCGCAACCAGGCAGGTCATCGCCAACGGCCTGGCCCTGCTGGGCATAGATGCTCCGGAAGAAATGTAATTTATAAGCAGTAGTTAGTATTAAGAATTCAGGTTTCAGAAAGATAGAGTTAAAACAAATGCTGCCCCATCTGATGAAGCTTAAGGCTTATTAGACAGAAGAAGTTGTTTTAAAGGGGTTTTACGGCACGATAGCCTGCCGGCAAAGGGCACCTGTACTCCCTCCTTCTTGAAAGGGGAGGGTCGAGGTGGGGTGAGTTTTTTTGCTTACGTTCACAGTTTCTAATTAGGGAGGAATTACTCGTGTTAGACCTAAAATTCGTAAGAGATAATCCCGAAATCGTCCGCAGGGCGATGGAACTTAAAAATGAAGCAGGCGATCTTGACGGTCTGCTGACCCTTGATCAAAGCCGCCGCGACCAGCTCAAGGAAGTTGAAGAACTTAAGCAGGTACGCAACCGCGTCTCTAAGGAAATAGGCAAAGCAGGCGCCGATAGTGAAGAATCAAGGAAGAAAAAAGAAGAAATGCGTACAGTCTCTATAAAAATAAAAGAGCTGGACGATAAACTGCGCAGCGTTGATACAGAGATGGAAATGATTCTGCTCAGCCTTCCCAATATCCCGGATCAAGTTGTGCCTGAAGGAAGAGATGAAGAAGATAATGTTGAAGTAAGGTCCTGGGGCAAGCCACCGCAGTTTAGCTATGAACCGCTGGCCCACTGGGACATAGGGGAGAACCTGAAGATTCTCGATTTCCCCCGCGCCGGAAAAATAACCGGCAGCCGCTTTGCCGTTTATTTTGGAGCCGGGGCCAGGTTGCAGCGGGCCCTGATTTCCTTTATGCTTGACCTGCATACAAATGAACACGGTTACTGCGAGGTCTTTCCCCCCTTCCTGGTCAATTCGGCCAGCATGACGGGTACCGGCCAACTTCCTAAATTTGCCGAAGATGCTTTTAAAGTTGAAGATTCTGATCTCTACCTGGTTCCTACAGCAGAAGTGCCGGTAACCAACCTGCACCGCGACGAAATATTAGAGGCGGATCAACTGCCTCTTTACTATGCCGCTTACACCGCCTGTTTCCGTGCCGAGGCTGGCGCCCACGGCCGTGATACACGCGGTTTAATCCGCCAGCATCAGTTTAACAAGGTTGAACTGGTAAAATTTGTCCGTCCTGAAGAATCCCATGAAGAGCTGGAAAAACTGACCCGTGATGCCGAAAAAGTGCTGCAGCTTCTTGAGCTGCCCTACCGGGTGATGTTGATGTGCTCGGGGGATCTCGGTTTTGCACCCGCCAAAAAGTACGACCTTGAAGTTTGGCTCCCTGCAGCCAACACCTATAGGGAAATCTCATCCTGCAGTAACTTCACAGATTTTCAGGCCCGGCGCGCGGGTATCCGTTACCGTCCGGAGCAGGGTAAAAAAACGCAGTTTGTGCACACCTTAAACGGATCGGGAGTAGCTATCGGCCGTACTGTTGCTGCCATTCTTGAAAATAACCAGCAGGAAAACGGTAGTGTAATCATACCCAAAGTACTACGCCCTTATTTTAAGGGACAGGATCTGATTAGCGGTTCTGGATTGCTCAAGTAAAACTCTTACAACTGATTTTCATTAGCAGTGTTTTCCTGCTCAGTAATTAAACCTTACTTTTCACGTAATTCATGGAGATGTTTTTTGCTCGATCTCAAAAAACTTTGCCCTCCTCCAGCGCTGACTGGTCCGCCAGAGGGTAGCGAAGGCAAGCTTAAGTGCACTCTTTTCATCGAAGAAGCAGGGTATCTTTTGGAGCCTATGGACTTATTATTTTTGATTCGTGACCACAATAACTACCGCCTCTTTTGCCTTCTCTTCATGTTATATCTATTTATCTTTGGCAAAAAGATATTTAAATGGTATAGCGATTATATCTCCTATGATGTAGGTAGCAAAAAGAATAGTTGGCACCAGTGCGTAGAGTGGAAATTGTCCAGTGAATATAAGCGGTATAACAATGAATAAAAACCATGCAGACTGTGTTTGGCAAGATAAAATTCCATAGGAAGGGCAACGTAAAAATACAGAACTCGGCAATTAATCATAAATCTTGAAATAGAGAATATAACGGTTGACGAAGTAACTGTTCATTTTATAAAAGAAGGCTTCAATACTGGTAATAGTAATAATATGTTTAGTTTATGCTGACTATCTTGGGTGCAGTAGCCGAGATGGAAAGAGAACTTACAGTTGAAAGTATTAGAGAAGGAATCAGGAAAACCCAGAAGTATGGAACCAGATCAGGCAGGCCTATTGGCAGACCAGCTCGTCTTATACCACCGAGTTTTAAGAAGTATTATACGATGTGGAAAGATAAAGAGATCACCGGAGTAGAGTTTGCAAAACAGCTGTTGGAAGTTAGCGGACCAACATTGTATAGGTATATAAAAGAGTATGAAGAGGGAAAGGATTAATATGAAAAAATTCGAAATCGAAGTTAAAAAAGTAGAAGGTTACTGCTCCTGTGACTATACTCCAGGCGATAAGTTTTATGCAGAAGGTTTAAAAACTCCGAGCAGGGCAATATGTGGTGGAGCTTACATGGTCCTATTCCCGATGCAAACTGCTCTTCACAGTGGTTCAGTTTTTAATTTTGAAGATAATCCGAAAAGCAAAACCAAACTATCCTGTCCAGACGATGGTAAAGTATCTTTCAAAATTACTCTTTTAGATGGTTAAAATTACTTGTAAGATAAGCCTTTATTCTGTTTCGTAATGCAT
>SLHT01000235.1 GCA_007136055.1 Syntrophomonadaceae bacterium | reverse complement strand
TGGAACTGGCCACCCGAACGGAAAACAAGGGCAAACTAATTGTTACTATCCTGGCCAGTACAGGAGAACGTTACCTGAGCAGCGGTTTGTTTGATCCGGATCAGTAGATGGCAGACTGGATCTTTTATTTAAAGAGGGCTTAAAGAGGATTTGAAAGGGCATTCAAAAATAGTGTTCTGTATTAACAATTATTTCCAGGCAACATCTTTGAAATGAAGTTGTATTAAGAAGGGAGAAGATAAGGTGAGCAGCAAAGTTTATTTTACAGATATGACTACAGACAGCAGGAGAAACCTTTTAGATAAAACAAGGCAGCTGGCAGAAAAGGCCGGACTTTGTGACTTAATTGAAGAAAAAGATCTGGTGGCTATAAAAGTCCACTTTGGAGAATTGGGCAATATTGCTTATCTGCCGCCACCGGTTATCAGGGTTATCGTTGAAATGGTTAAAGAAAAAGGGGGAAAACCTTTTCTAACAGATGCCAACACTCTTTATGGCGGCAAAAGGCATAATGCAGTAGATCATATTGAAACTGCTCTGAAAAATGGGTTTGCCTATGAAACTGTTGGAGCCCCGATAATAATCGCTGATGGTTTGAAAGGTGCGGATTACACTAACGTTGCTGTTAACGGGAAACATTTTGAGAGTGTAAAAGTAAGCAGCGCTATAAATTATGCTGACGCATTAATAGCTATCAGCCATGTTAAAGGCCATGAGTTGTTCGGTTTTGGCGGGGCGTTAAAAAATCTCGGGATGGGCTGCGGAAGTCCGGCAGGAAAGCAGATCATGCATTCTGATTTGATACCGAAGGTAAAAGAAGAAAAATGTATTACCTGTGGAGTCTGTATTGAAAGATGCCCGGAAAATGCAATTGCCCGGCTTGAGAACAACAAAGCAAAAATAAATGAAGAGCTATGTATATCCTGCGGAGAATGCGTGGCATTTTGTCCTTCCCGCGCAATACCGATCAACTGGAAAACCGATGAAGCTGTGATCCAGGAAAAAACAGCTGAATACGCCTGGGGAGTAGTAAAAAAGAAAAAAGGGAAAATCAGTTTTATCAACTTTATTATGAACGTAACACCTGATTGCGATTGTGTTTCATGGAATGATCTGCCGATCGTGCCAGATCTGGGCATTCTGGCTTCGACCGATCCCGTAGCCATTGACCAGGCCTCCTTGGACCTGGTCAATATGGCGCCTGTTATTAATAATTCAGTACTTGGTGAGCAAAAAGATTTAGGGGACAAGTTTAAAGCGGTTCATGATAAGAATACGTCTTATATCCTTGACTACGGTGAAAAACTGGGTTTGGGCAAAAGAAAATATGAACTGGAATCTTTGTGGTTGAAGCAGAATAAAAAACAAGGGTAGCAGAATTGATCTTATTTATGAATGTGCGAATTGGAATAAAACGGGATATTTAGGATGGAAGCAAAGTAAAAGGAGTCTTTCAGTATGACTATTGAAATAGCGCTTACACTCGGCATACTTTTATTCGCAATATTACTATTTGTAACTGAAGTTATCAGGGCCGACCTGGTTGCCCTGCTGGTTCTTGTTACCCTTGTTATAGTTGGCCTGGTTCCCCCTGAAGATAGTATTTCCGGTTTTTCCAACCCTGCAGTAATTACTACGTGGGCTGTATTTATTCTTTCTGCCGGGTTGGCCCGGACCGGGGTAGCAGCCCGTTTGGCTGAACAGGTCCTTCGATTGGCCGGCAAAGGAGAAAGCCGCCTTTTGACAGTTTTAATGAGCAGTACGGCAGCTATTTCAGCTTTTGTTATTAATGTTGGCGTTGTGGCCATGTTTTTGCCGGTTACACTGGATATTGCCCGACGGACTGGCAGATCGGCTTCCCGGCTGCTTATGCCGATGGTTTATGGCACTACTATCGGGGGCATGATTGTTCTGATCGGGACTGCCTCAAACCTGGTAGTCGTTGATTTCTTGCGTGAAGCAGGTATGCGCCCGCCCGGTCTTTTTGATTTTACTCCTGTTGGTGGGGTTATTTTACTTGTATCGATAGTTTACCTTCTGCTTATAGGCCGCCGCCTGCTGCCTGATCGAAAGAATCCTTCTGTTGCAAACATAAAGCCGGCCAAAGATTTTAAACAGCATTATGAGCTGGAAGAGCGTTTGGCTATGGTAACAATTCCCGATGATAATCCCCTGATCGGAAAGACGCTGGCTGAAAGCCGCTTTGGGCGTGCATTGGGCCTTAATATTCTTAGTTTAATCAGAAACGCAGGAGTTCGCCATGTGCCCGAGCCCGATCTTGAACTTCAGGGTGGAGATCGCTTGCTAGTCCTGGGCCGTCTTGATGCTATCGACGAACTTTCCGGCAGGCCGGTGATTATGCTCGGTAACGATTCGCCGGATACTGCATGTTTGATTTCAGAGAATATTGGGCTTGTTGAACTTGAGGTTACGGAAGAGTCAATTTTTTTTGGGAAAACCCTTGTTGAAATAGATGTTAGACAAAGATTTGGTGTAAACCTTCTTGCTATCCGCCGTGAAGACCAGGTTCGCCGCACAAATCTGCGGGATATTGTTTTTCAAACGGGTGATCGTTTGCTTTTTCGGGGATCTATGAAAAACCTCGCAGCGTTTCAAGAGCATGAGGGTTTTTGTTTTCAGCAGGACTGTGATACTGGAAAATACGATCTTGCTGAACGCCTTTTGTTTGTTCACATTCCGGAAGGTTCACCCCTGGCCGGAAGCTCAATCAGGGATATGCGCCTGGCGACATACTACGGTATTTCAGTTCTTAATATTATTCGCGATGGAGAGGAACATTTAATGCCGGAGCCTGCCACCGAACTTATGGAAAATGACCTTCTTGTTGTAGAAGGTCGTTCGGTTGATATTGAAGTTATGCGCGGACATCAGACTCTTATCGTCGAGCGAAATCCCGATATTGACTTAAGCAAACTTGAAACTGATTCATTAACTGTTGTTGAGGTAATGCTTTCACCACATACCACTCTCACAGGGAAAACACTTCGTCAGCTTAATTTTCGCGAAAAGTTTGGAATTTCAGTTCTTGCTATCTGGCGCGGTGATCGGGCATACCGGACTGGCTTTAATGATATACCCCTCGAGTTTGGTGATGCTCTTTTATGTTACGGCACCAGGGAAAAATTTGAGGTTTTAGTGTGGGAAAAAGACTTTATTGTTCTTGACCTCGATTACCAGGAGAAGCTTCTTATTGAAAAGGCTCCGCTGGCAGGGCTGATTATGGCCGGGGTTTTAGCCGCAGCGCTTCTTAACTGGCTGCCAATTTATATAGCGGCAATTGCAGGATCTCTGCTGATGATAATTACCCGTTGTTTATCGATAGAGGAAGCATACCGGGCCATAGAATGGAAAGTCGTTTTTTTGATAGCCGCGATGCTGCCTCTTGGCCTGGCCATGCAGAGAACCGGTGCAGCCATGTTAATTGCCGAAACTGTAATTGGACTTGTCGGTCCTTATGGGCCAACCGCTATTCTTGCCGGCCTTATGACCATGACCCTTGTAATAAACCAGTTTATTCCCAGCGTGGTAAATGCCGTAGTGATGGCTCCTGTTGCCATAGCTGCAGCAGCAGGATTGGGGATATCACCTTATCCTTTTGTGATGGGTATTGCTTACGCTGTAGCCGCCAGTTTTATGACGCCCGTTTCTCATCCCGCCAACGTTATGATTATGAGTCCCGGTGGTTATAGATTTAGCGACTATGTAATAAACGGGCTTCCTTTTTCACTTATTGTTTTAATCGTCAGCGTGTTTTTATTGCCGGTTGTATTCCCTTATTAAAGAATGACAGGGGATGATAAACCATGCGTGTATAAAGAAATGTTATTTGATTTCGAAGATAACCCTTAAAGCAAAACAAACTTGCACCTCTTATTCATATCGTTTATTAAACAAACCTGAGCTTATACCGCATTATTTAAGGAGAAGAACTGCCAGGGGGGGAAGTATTAGCGAAAAAAATAATATATCAAAGTTCGGGCATAACGCTTTAATCCTTGCGCACAACTAAAAGAATGTTTCCAACCCAGATTATTTGTCATAAAAATTTGACTTAAGGTGGAATAATATTTCCGATCTTGGTATAATCAGTATGGTTATTCATAATACTAAGAAATGCGGATTGCATATGTTTACCCTGACAGAGATAATTGCAGACTATACGCTGGCTGACTTCCTGCATGATCTAGCCCTCATTGGTATTGCCTATGGGTATGTCCTGATCACTATCTTAATCCCTGTTTACCTTAAGAAAAAAAATATTATTTCCAAATTTCATGCCCGGAAGATAGTTCATCTATTCGCGGGCCTTGTGGTTTTAAGCGTTCCCTTTTTCATCCTGCCTCTCCATGCAGTTTTCATTGCTCTAAGCCTGACCATTGTTACTTATTTCAGCTCAAAAGACAGTTCTGTTAAACAGCTGCAGGACTTGTATGAATCGATTGGTGAAGAAGCCGAGGAAAAGGCAGGGCGGTTAGAAGGTCCATTCTATTACAGTATTTCAATAACCATTCTTATTGCAATATTTGTGGTATTAGCTCCGGACCGTCTTTATTTTCCAATCTGCGGTATTTTAATCATGATTATCAGCGACACCTTTGCTTCTGTTTTTGGAAAGAAATATGGAAAAGTTATAGTCAATATCGCTTATACCGGAACTAAGAGGACTCTTGAGGGGTCGTTAACCTTTTTTGTTTCTGCATTCCTGCTCTGTTTTTCAGCTTTTTATTTCTTCGGATTATTTAATCCCGTCAACCAACATGAGTTAACTTATAACCTGGTCTTTGCCTATGCCCTGGTAACGGCTCTGGCAGGCACTTTAGTTGAGCTTTTTTCGCCATCAACTATTGATGATCTAACAGTTCCCATTGCTGCAACCATGGTCATTTATACCCTTTCGCTTGTAACCTGAAAACTCGCATAAAAGCCGAGCCGTCTGCTCCTGTCAGCTGGATGTCTTCTATCCCGCCAGTCCCGCACCTAAAGCAACGGCTAGAAACCAGACAAAGAAACCATATTTCATTAAAGTGCTGTTACGTTCCAGTGTTGTGCCTGTTGAAGAGCTTTTGGCGTTGATTGCTATGTAAGTAAAAAGGGGGCACATGCCGAAGATTATGATATAAAGATATACAGGGCTATACTTTTCGCTAAAATATGTAAAGACCATTAATGCGGTTGAAATTATCAAAAAGATGAACACAAAAACCCGGGCAGTTTTTTTGCCCCAGACTACGGCGATTGTCCTGCAATTCTGCAGCAAGTCTCCTTTGTAGTCGGCCATTGTTTTAAGGATTTCGCGTCCCAGCATGGCAAAAAAAACGGTTACCGCCAGCAGAAGGGTCGGATCTATGTTCCCCGCCGCAACACCGCCAAAGATAAAGCAGAGGCCGATTATAATAGCTACGGCAGCATTGCCAATCAGCACTGTGCACTTAAGCTTCCACGAGTAAAGGTAAAGCAGGATGTTTGAACCGAGGGCGATATAAAATGCGGGTTGGTTAATAGAGGCTGCTGTAACCAGTGAGATGATGCTGCCCGTAAAAGAGAAAATAAGGGCGCCCCGGGGACTGATCTTTCCGGCGGGCAAGGGTCTCTCAGGTTTATTTATCCTGTCTATCTCGATGTCAATATAGTCATTCCAGGCATTGGTGGAAACAGTAATAAGGAGCACCGTTATTGCCGCCATGACAACCGGCGTCCAAGATGGAGCCCCTGCTACGTAGGCGCTTAAAAAAACGGCGATACAACCTGCAAGGGCGTTGATCGGACGGATCAACCTGTAGTAAGCTTTTAGCATATTATGTCTCCATTAACTCCTGGAAGGCGTTAGGGTTTAAATATTTTTAATCATAACATAAAAATAGCCGAAAGCACATTGTAGGCGGTCTATATAAAACCCTGCAGGAATGAAAGTGTGGTTTATAGTTTTATGTTCTTATCCAATCAGTTAATCAAGGCGATTGTTTTGTATTCAACCCAGTATTGTACCGGTTTGCTGGTTAAGCATAAAGGGATGAAGGTTAATTATTCCCGGAAAATAAACCACTTCATTCTTTTTCTGGTGCCCGTATATGTGGACAGGGGCTTTGCTTACGAAGAATCTTTTGGGTTATTTGCTCTGGGGGCATTGCTGGCTGTTTTATCATTGGCCATCTACCTTGAGCCAGTCCGAAAAAAGGTATCGTTAATCTCTACCATGTTTTTATCATTTGACCGACCTGAGGACCGCCCGCATACCCTGCTATGGCTTTCCACCCAGCTAGTGGCCGGTTACCTGGTTCTCTTACCCATGATTGTGCTCTTTTACTATTACGATTTGTTGCACTGGATCTTCCTGCCGATACTGATTAATGGTATTGGTGACGGTCTGGCTGAGCCCGTAGGTGTCCGTTTTGGTAAGCATCGTTACCAAACCCATGCCCTTTTTACGCGGAAAAAGTATGTGCGCACTCTTGAAGGGAGCGCCTGCATATTTTTTACTAGTCTAATTGTGCTGGCATTTTTCCATGCTCACTTTACTCCCGGGCAGCTGGTTGCGGCTATGATAGTTATACCGCCACTAATGACTCTTGCAGAAGCCTTTTCACCGCATACCTGGGATACTCCCTTTTTGTTTTTGGCGGGGTATTTGGCACTATTTGCTATATCATTTATTTAGAGGAGGCCAAAATGTCCGGGCGTTCAAGATATTCTAGGTAATAAGCCGGAATAGAGGGGCGATTAAAATATAATAGGCAACCGGTACTATAATGGCCGGCAGCAGGTTAGCTGTCTTGATTTTTGTGATTTCCAGCATGTTAGTTCCAATGCCAAAAATCAGGATTCCTCCGATAATAGATATTTCCCTGATAACCTCGGCGGTTAAAAACGGTTCCAGAAATCCGGCAAATACTATGATCGCTCCCTGGTAGATAAATACTGCCCCGGCTGAAAAGATAACCCCGATTCCAAGGGTAGAGGCCAGAATTATCGAAGTAACCCCGTCTAAAATTGATTTAGCATACAGTATGTTGTGGTCACCCATTAATCCGCTTTCAAGTGAGCCAATAATTGCCATGGTTCCAACACAGAAAATCAGGCTGGCTGTTACAAACCCCTGGGCAATGTTATGCTCTTTAGAGCCAATTTTTCGCTGCAGCAGCATGCCAAGCTTTTCAAGTGCATTTTCTATACCTATCACTTCACCCACAATTCCGCCGATTACAAGGCTGATGATAAAGAGGACCGGTTCACTGTCAGGATTCAGCAGACCTGAGATCGCTCCTGCAGCCCCGATAAAAATTACTGATAAGCCTATAGCCTGCATGACAGTTGTTTTATATTTTTCCTTCAAGCCCTTTTTGACCATTACTCCCGCCAAACTGCCAAGTACGATCATGATAAAATTGACATAGTTACCTAACATCCGACACCTCTTCCGGGGAAGCATAATCTCAGTCAAAAAAGGCAGATTCAAACACAACTTTAGACGATAACCCCTTTTGACTTGAACTTAATATATTATGCTTAAAAATATACCAGTTCTCAATACCTTGTGCAAGTTTTGATGTGTCGGCCTCTACGCAGAGCTGCGCACCATGGGATTTCACTTTGGTGTTTAATAGACTTTCTTCCCCGGCCGTAAAACTGGTTATCAGACCGGTTTTGACTTCTGCACAATGGAGAAATAATTGAAACGTTAGGCCCGGTTGAGTTTGAGGCAGGCGTGTTTAGATGCGAAGATTAATGCCTGGATAACAATAACCTGAGAAATTCCTCAAAATTTTTTTTCTTCTCAAACTGATCAGTTATCGGAAATGTAACTTCTAGATCATACTCCCCCAGTATTCCCTTTATTTGCAATCCTTCCCGGGTGTAAATCTTGTAGAATGGCTTGGAAAACATTGGAAAGTATTGCAGCCTTCCACCTTCGGCAATAGCGTTCATAACCCTTTCATCAACTATTTTACTGAATTCATATTTGTAGATATAGCTGCCATCGAAACAATCTTCTAATTTATTTATTTTTACTATTGTCATCGGCATTACCTGAATTCTTTCAAGGCTTCAAGGGTGGTCGCAATCTCTTCCTCACGGGTGAATCGTGAAAGGCTGAACCGGATCGTGCCCCGGGGCTCGCTACCAATATATTGGTGAATTAACGGTGCGCAATGCAAACCAACGCGAGAAATAATTGAGTGGTTATTTCCTAAAATATAGTTCACATCTTCGTTGTCCCAGCCGGGTAAGTGAAAAGAAACAACATAAGTACGGTAACCTTTTACAGAAATCTGTTTGGCTCCCATAGCTTCTAAACCGTTTTCCAATATTTCCAGGCATTTAGCTGTATTTAGCTTAAATTCAGGTTGTGAAGCAGCCCATTTAATAGCATAGAGAAGACCGCCAAATAGGGGAATAGATGGCGTCCCGGGTTCCAGTTTTTGAGGCATTTCAGGAGGCATAGTTTTTAAATTGCTGCGAATACCGGTGCCGCCCACAATTACCGGTTCAAGGGACAACCCTTCGCGTATAAAAAGGCCTCCTGTTCCGGCCGGACCCAGTAAGTACTTATGTCCGGTGAAAATGATAATGTCAGCAGGAATTTGCCGGGAATCAACAGGAAGTATACCTAGCGTTTGGGAGGCATCAAGAATAGTAACAGCACCATTCTTACGGGCAATGCCAAGTAGTGATACGGAATCATTAACAGCCCCTGTAACATTGGAAGCATGATTTAAGATAACAAGCCCCGGAGAACAATCGATAATTGCATTTTCCCACTCTTGTTCATTTACTCTACCTTCGCTATTGCAGCCAACAATTTTGAGTTTGATGATTTTTAAGTGTTCCAGCCGATATAAAGGGCGAAGTACAGAGTTATGTTCCATTGCAGTTGTTATCACTGTGGAGCCGTAAATGTCAAGTCCGTAAATGGCGATGTTCAGTGCTTCGGTAGAACTCTTGCTAAGAACTACCTGGTTTGGGTTGGCTGTGTTGAGGAGCCTTGCAATCTCCTGTCTGCAGTTAAAGAGGATATCTTCACCTTTAACTCCTGAACGCCCGGGATGCAGCGGACAAGCATTTATTAAAGAAGCAACTTCTTCCCCCAGGCCGGGAGCCTTAGGGTAAGAAGTTGCTGCATTGTTCAAATAAATAGGTGAGAATGGATTTTTAGGAATCATCCCGCTTACTCACAACGAATTCACCATAAGGATCGCCGGTTTCGATTCCTTTTGTTTGCTTGCATTCAAATGTATACATGCCGGCTTCGCCGGTCGGGTCATAATCACCGCCATAAGCAAGATCCATAAATGCACCGCTTACTCCACGAATCATATAAGCCATCATTCGCTTTGATTTATTGCCGGGATAGCTGTCTTTGATGTCTGACTCGTAATAATCTTCTGCCCTGACAATCATCTTTTCACCTGGTGTTAGTTCAACAATTTCAGCTTTGCCCCAACCCCAGGCTGTAAATACTGCATAGGCGCCATGTAGAATATCTTCTGTGTTCTCCACCATGGGCTTGACAATTGCATCCCATTCCTTGGAGGTAATAATGCCGTATCCGGTGTGATAACCACACTCATGCGCAGCATTGACAAAAAGTTCTTCTACCGCATCAACGATATCTTCACTAACGGCATCGACCATTTTATGAGTAAACATATTCCAGAATTCAGCAGGAAAGGAGTTGATCAGAACATTGAAAGCAGAAATCAATCCGTCGGGATTTGCCTCGGCAGATACCTTGGACATTTGTTCAATAATTTTGTTTCTATCTATAGCCATTTTTACCTCCTTAAAGCGATACTTTTAAAACAGCTTTTTTTGCACCGGTTACCTTGCTCTCCTGTTCTTCAACCGTGTAGGTGCGTACAGGTTTGTCGAAAACAGCGGAATACATCGCGGCAATATAACCAGCCCCAATATAATTGACTGGCGAATTATGTTTGCCCCACTTTTTCAACCAGCCTTCATCAAGGTGCGATACAGGCATTTCAACAAGCCCACCGCTTTCATCAAAAGAGTCCGGTTCAATTTTACCCAGGCCAACAGCGGAAAACATTTCTTGTGCCAGTCCCAATCGTTCTGCTTTATCTGTGATGTTATTCTTATCAAAATAACCTTTTAAAACTTCGAAAAAAACAGTTTCACTGGTTTCATAGAGGATCTTTGTTCCCTCAACTATATCTTTGGCATCAATCGCTAATTGTGTAAAAAGAGTGGCATAGTGGTGACAATGCAGAACTGTTAAACGATTGTTCACGTAATGACGGCATTTTTCAGTATCGAAACTTTTATCTAATTGTAGTTTCACCAAATTGACCCTCCTTATAAAAAATCATCGATATCATTACCCAGAATTTCACTGGCTGCTTTTTTAAAAGTGTCAACCAATTTAGGGGTGTCTTCCTCTTTAGCTGCTTTCGATCGCGGCACTCCCGTTTTTACAGCCAGTCTAAGCCGCCCTTTGAAACCAGTTTTATTTGTTACGATGGTGTAGATTTCTTCCAGCTGCGCTCCCATAATATACCTCCTAAATAGCAAAAAAGGTGAATTTTATTTTATTAATATGATGATCGTGGTGTTAAACTGAATCGTGGTGTTAAATTGAAGTTCAATAACCTAAAAGCGTCCAGGTTATTTCGTATTGATAATTATCGCTTTCAAGTTATTGTCATCATTCTGTTATAGATTCTTCAAATGCATCGATCATTTTGGGCAGTACAATATTCAGCAGCATGCCGAGCTGTAATTCCCTCTTATCCAACACCATGGCCCACTGGTGATCTGCCAGGGGAATAACGACTACCATTTTATTGTCAACCAAATCCAATAGATAATACCTGTTTAATTCCGGAAGGTCGGAACTCTTCAGTGATTTTTCAAGGTCTTTTGAGACCTTATTCAAGAGGGCGCAAGCTTTTGGTTGGGGATTGTAGCCGACAATACTCTGGCCATCACTCATAGCCCATATGTCAGTTGACAGTAAGGCCGGACCTAAGTCTTCTTTTAGTTCCTCTATAGTTCCTTTTAATTTTTTTACGTTCATTATTATCCTCCTTCCTGTATTATTATACCATAATTACAAAAGAATACTTAAAGCATATCATAATTTTTTAATGTATGTCAATTACATAACTTATCACATAACTGAAGAGTTGTCTATGTGCTTCACCTTTGAGCGCCATTTAACATGGAAGGGGTTCGCCTCCTTAGGTTAGGCCAGCTTTTTAATTACAGCTCTCCCTTAAGGCCAAGATTATCTGCTTCAGCCTGCATGCCCTTTATGGTTTCTTCAATAACCTCGTTTAAATCCATCTCTAAAAGAGCTGCCCCTTCTTCAATAATGCTACGGTCAACCCCGGCCGCAAAGTTTAGGTTTTTATATTTTTTCTTAACTGACTTGACCGTAAGATCCAATATGCTCTTGCTCGGCCGCATAAGCACTGTAGCAACAATTAATCCTGTAAGCTCATCTATGGTGTATATTACCTTCTCCATTCTTTCTAACGGTTCCACATCGGTACATATTTTCCAACCATGGCTCATCACAGCCCTAATATAGTCTTCGGGCCAACCTTCTTCCGTCAATATCTCTTTTGTTTTCCGGCAGTGATCTTCCGGATACTTTTCATAGTCCAGATCGTGAATCAATCCGATTACACGCCATTTTTCCGGGTCCTCTTCACCAAACTTTTCCGCAAAGTGACCCATAACTGCTTCTACGGCCAGAGCATGTTTGATCAAAGCATCACTTTGATTGTGCTTTTTTAAAAGTGAAATTGCTTCTTCCCGGGTAGGTTTATTTTCCATTTTGTGATTCACTTCCTTAATCCAGTTTAGTTAACAGGCGCAGGCTCAGGATTTATCAGAACTTATAAAACTAAGCTCCGCTGGTAAGTTATTATTATAATTGCTTTCTCTTTATGCTTCAAAAATCCTGCCCGTAGGTTTGTGCATATTAAAAATCTATAGGAACGGTATTGTTGCCACCCTGGACTTGCTGATAGCAGAAAAATATGAACCAGGGACGTTTTCTGTTTCCGGTTTCGGCAGTAATTATGCTTATCTTTTATCTCAATTTCGCCGGTGATTCAGAAACGAAAATAAGTAGTCTTTCCGTTTTCAGTCTATAATGCTACCTGGCCAGGTATTATACAGGGTACCGGAACTGTCCCCGATTATGGTTTTCTTACATGATGCAGCTTTAATTTGTGCCCAGGATGCAGATGCTGCAAACATTTTGTGAAGGAACGCCTCCGAGATTATGAGTCAGCCCCAGCCTGGGGTTTTTCACCAGGCGTTCTTCAGGCCAGCGTCTTAAAAGCTGGTTGTAAATTTCATAAATCATGCGCAGCCCCGATGCACCGATAGGATGTCCGAAGCATTTTAATCCGCCGTCGGGTTGACATGGAACCTGCCCGTCAAGGTCATAAAAACCGTTAAGAATATCTTCCGGAGCCTGCCCCGGAGGAGATATTTGCAGGTCTTCCATAGTAACCATTTCAGTAATTGAAAAACAGTCGTGGACCTCCAGCATGCTGATTTCTTCACGCGGATTGTTTACTCCCGCTTCTTCATAAGCCTGCCGGGCTGCCTGCCGGGTGGTCATAAATCCACTTCCATCCCAATGGTTGTAGCTCATCTCTTCACCTGAGCTCACCGCGATCTGCAACGCCTTGACTTTAATAAGGTCCTGGTTCGGTTTTAATTTCGCGGCAACCTCGGGCGTGGTTACAATAGCCATCGCCGCCCCGTCACTTACCCCGCAACAGTCGAAGAGGCCCAATGGGTAAGCAACAAAAGGTGAATCTTTAATCTGGGTTTCAGATATTTCCCTGCGCAGGTGAGCACGGGGATTTTTAGTTCCGTTCTGATGGCTTTTCCAGGAGATATGGGTAATCGCCTCTTTAATTTTTTCCATGGGAACATCGTGACGGCCGGCGTAAGCCGTTGCCAGCTGGGCAAACATTCCCGGGGCCGTCGCATTGGGGCTGAGCAGGCGTGACAGCTGGCCAAATATTGGCGAATCGGGCAAGCCTCCATAGCCGATATCTTTTAGCTTTTCGACACCGGCTGCCAGTGCGATATCATATGCGCCCGATGCAACTGCGTAGCATGCTCCCCGAAAAGCTTCAGTGCCGGATGCGCAAAAATTTTCAACCCTGGTAACCGGTATAAAAGGCAGATGTAAGGTATTGGCCAAATAGCATCCACCTTTGCCGATACTCACTTCATCGATATGGTTGCCAACCCAGGCAGCCTCGATATCTTTTTTTTCGATCCCTGCATCGGCAAGGCACTCCCGGTAAGCTTCAAGCAGCAGGTCACCGGAATCATCTTCCCACCGTTCCCCGAATACCGAGCAGCCCATTCCCAAAACAACAACTTTATCTCTAATGCCTTTAGCCACTGATAGGCACCTCCTCAGACGGAACTGCTTTCCAAAAGTAAAAAGTGGTGTCCCGTTTTGTGTCTATGTATTTAATCCGGAAAGTAAAGTAGACCGGTTTTCCGACCTGCAAATCTTCTAATGTGCAGTCGGTAAAATCCATCATGCAGCGTCCGCCGCCGTTAAAGTCTACATTGCCGTAAATTGCCGGCGGGTTAGTCCCTGCCGCCAGCATGTCGGATGTAAAACTAGTAATTTTGCCGCCTTTATCGGCCAGTGTGACTGGTTCCATGCGGTCCATAGCCCCGCAATCGGGATTGACGCAAACCCGCTGTGGCGGATACTGCTGTGTGCCGCACTCCAGGCAGCGTGTGCCCTCCAGACTTAAAATTGCCCTACGATTACGCCATACCAGTGACCAGCGGGTGAGCCGGTCTTCTTCTCCGCGCATTCCTACTTCGATAGGTAGCATTCCGCGCCAGGTCAGGTACTGCAAGTAGTTTTCCAGTTCAGCCTGGTTTCTGACGGAGTCGGATACCCTGGTGCGGTCACGATAATTATTGATCTTTTCAGTTACCTCAAAGTATAGTGCATCACAGCCATTGCCGTAACTGACCAGGAGCAGCTTGTCTCCCGGAGCGGCATCCTCCAGTGCGCTGGCCAGCATGAGAAGGGGATGGGCTGAACCGGTGTCACCGGAATCCATCAGCAAATTGTCCTGCACCTGGCCCGGTTCCAAACCAAGGTTTTGATTAATTTTTTTACGGGCGGCGCCGTAATAGCAGGGATAAATAATCCTGGCAAAATCGGCAACCTGAAGATCGTATTTTTTACATATCCCATCGATGGCCTGGGGTATAAGGCGCTCATAACCCAGATCTCTGATCCAGCGCTCTTCCCACTGGCGGTCATATTTTGAGTTGGCGCCGCGCAGGTGGTCTACAAAGTCACAGGAGATTGAATAAGAGCCTTTGTAAGCAGCGATAACATCAGCAGTGCCAACCATTATTGCCGCCCCTCCGTCGCCGAAAACCATTTCCTGCATAGAACTAACCTTTCCCAGCCGGCAATCTGCAGCGCAGGTTACGGCTTTAGCCCCGCTCCCGGCGGCAACAAACTCCAGGGCGGCAAGCAATGCTGTAGTGCCCGATTTAACTGAACCGCCGAAATCAGCGGCCCTTATATTTTCTCCGGCAGCCAGTGCTCCTGCTACGATGTTGGCGTTTTGCCTTTCTTTGAAAGGCGCGGTGGTTGTGGCAAAGTAAACGGCGCCAATTGTTGAAGGGTCAAAACCGTTCAGACATCTTCGGCCGGCCGCAACCGCCATAGTAATTGAATCCTCATCATAGTTGGCAACTGCCTTATCCCCGGCGGCATTCATAATTGTTGCCGGATTAAGCCAGCCCATGGCACTGAATATGGTCATTCGATTTAAACGCAAGCGGGGCATATAGCCTGCATAAGAACTAATACCAATCATAGGCGGTTCAATCCTTTCGTTATTTATAGGTTTAACCATACTGAACCATTCGTAAGGCAGTATTCGCCTCGTTCGGCAGTCTTACATTGCAGTATGATTTGATCGGGTTTTTCCTGCCACATTTCAGTAACAATAGTTTCGCCAGGAAAAATATGACGCGAAAAGCGGGCTTTAATAGCCTTGAATTTAGAAGGTTCATTGGCGCAGAATTCTTGGAGGGCAGCTCTTCCGGCAAAGCCGAAGGTGCAGAGGCCATGCAGGATCGGTTTTTCAAAACCGCCCATAGCTGCGAAATCGGGATCGGCATGTAATGGATTCATATCGCCGGATAAGCGGTATAGTAAAGCCTGTTGAGGCATTGTGGGCATTTCAACAACCCGATCAGGCGATCTGTCCGGGGGCTTAAAGTCGGGCTCAGGACCGCGATCTCCGCCGAAACCGCCTTCTCCGCGAATGAAGGTGCTGAACCGGTTCATAAATAATTCTTCCCCTTTTGAGTCTTTGGTGATCACATCAATTTCAACGAGGGCTCCTTTGCCTTTGTCATATATACCCGATATTTTTGGGTAAGATGTTAATATTCCCTCAACCGGGATTGGCCTGTAAAGTTCAAGGTATTGTTCGCCATGCAGCAGCATGGCCAGGTTAAAATCCATCCCTTCCATACCGGCAATGCCAAAAAGGGCACCAAAAGGTGGTATAACGCCATATGTAGGCAGGGGTTCCAGCCCGTTTTCATAGACAAACTTTAACTCGCCTGCATCCTTACCGGCTCCGATTCCAAGGGCATAAAGGATGATATCTTTATTATTATAAGTATGTTCCAACGAGGGAAGCTCTTTTCCAACCAGCTTTGGGTCAATTGGCATATTAAAACTCCCTTAAACTATTTAGTATGTTGATAATCATCAATCATTTACGAATCAAATCGCGATAGTCTGGCAATCTAATTTTACCCAGCGCCCATTTTGACAGAACAGTTCCTGCCTTCTCCATGGACGTAGCATATT
>SLHT01000074.1 GCA_007136055.1 Syntrophomonadaceae bacterium | reverse complement strand
GTGAAGATATTGAAAAAGCGGTTAGAAGCATTCAGGACAAACTCAAGCTTTAGCTTGCAGCATAGGAAAACAGCTATTCTTAAAAAACCAGGCCTGCTTTTTTAAAAGTACAGAATTTAAAACTGTAGTAGTATATTTTTCCACAATAATGGGTTTTCAAATTGCTTTCAGCCCGGGAGATTGGAATACGTTATCTTTCCGGGTAGCGGATTATGAATCTTCCTCTCCACTGGAGTAAGAAGGTCGAAGTGCAAAGGGAAGAAATAATCAACCCCGACAGTAAATAATCAAGTGGAGGCGGCAAAATTGAGCGATAAGCAGATGCCTTTTAACAAAAAACAGCTTGAAGAACTATCAGCTAAATTTCCGACCCCTTTTATCATCTATGATGAAAAGGCCATTCGAAATAATGCGCGGAATATTTATAAGGCCTTTTCATGGGTAGAAAGTTTCAAAAACCATTTCGCCGTTAAGGCTTGTCCTAACGCGACTATTTTAAGCATCTTACGCGAAGAGGACATGGGAGTCGACTGCAGTTCGCTGCCCGAACTGCTGCTTTCTGAAAAAGTAGGCTTCAAAGGGGAAGATATTGTCTTTACCTCTAACAATACACCTGGCGAAGAATTTGCTGCCGCTGCCCGCCTGGGAGCAGTAATTAACCTTGATGATCTCGGGCACATTGAAACTTTAGAAAAAAGCGCAGGTATCCCCGAGTTAATTTCATTTCGTTATAATCCCGGCGAAACCCGAACCGGAAATGTTTTAATTGGCGAACCCCGGGAAGCTAAATACGGGGTGACTCGTGATCAAATAATTGAAGCATACCGGATCATGAAGACAAAAGGAGCTAAGAGGTTTGGTCTCCATACCATGGTTGCTTCGAACGAGTTGGAAGAGTCATGTTTTACTGAAACTGCCCGCATGCTGTTCGAGCTTGTGGTAAAATTAAAGCAGGAATGCGGCATTAAAGTTGAAATGATTAACATGGGTGGCGGTATTGGGATACCCTATCATCCCGATGATAAAGCGGTTGACTTAAATAATATATCGAGGGGTATTCAGGAGCTATACCGAAAGGTAATCGTTTCGGAAGGGCTTGATCCGTTAAAAATAGTATTCGAGTGCGGCCGCCTGGTAACGGGGCCGCATGGTTACCTGGTCAGCAGGGTGCGACATGTAGCCCGAAAATATAAAAATTATGTCGGTCTTGATGCCTGTATGGCTAACCTGATGCGTCCGGGCTTGTATGGAGCTTATCATCACATTACCGTAGCGGGGAAGGAAGGCCTGCCGGCTAATAATTGTTATGACGTGACCGGTTCCTTATGTGAAAACAACGATAAATTTGCAATTGACCGGTTTTTACCTGAAGTTGAAAAAGATGATCTGGTGGTTATTCATGATGCGGGAGCCCACGGCTACGCTATGGGTTTTAATTATAATGGGAAGTTGCGTTCGGCTGAACTTTTACTTAACGAGAATGGTTCTGCGCAGCTGATCCGCAGGGCGGAAACGATTGATGATTACTTTGCGACGATGCGTTTCAAAAATGCCCCAGTCGTTGTCTAGCATTCTGCTTAATGTTTAGGATGGGATAAGGGGTGTTATGAAAGGTACAGGCTGCTTAGCGCTGCCGCATATTAATGTAATAAATACCATGAAAAGGAGAGTGTCTTGGATGATTAATAGTTATATTAGGGCGTACATTAACATTGGAGCATTGGTTGTTGTCCTGGTGGTGAATTTTCTATCAAATGCAATCCCATTTAACGGCCTGACCCAGGGTGATCTTTCTGTGCTTTATCCGGTTCTTATTACTCCGGCACCTTATGTATTTTCAATCTGGGGGCTTATTTACCTGGGTCTTATCGCCTTCGTCGTTTACCAGGCCTTACCGCAGTTTCGTGAAAACCCGGCAGTTAAAGCGGTCGGCATTTTACTTGCCGTTAGCTGTGTTTTTAACGTGCTTTGGCTTTTCCTCTGGCACTACCTGCATGTAGGCTGGTCGTTTATTGTAATCCTTTTATTCCTGGCGACCCTGGTTGCAATTTACCTGCGCCTTGGCGCTGTTACAGCCGAGAAAAATATCTATGACCGTGTGCTTGTTAAGTTTCCCTTCAGCCTTTACCTGGGCTGGCTTTCAGCAGCTACGATTGTCAACTTTAATGTCTGGCTTTACAGTATAGGCTGGTTGGGCACCGGCACAGGCGCAGTCTTTTTTACCATGTTGATGGTGATCATTGCCGCTCTTCTTGCCGTGGCTGTATTCTACCTGCGGCAGGACTACATCTTTGCTGCTGTATTTGTCTGGGCCCTCGTCGGCATTGGTGTTCGCCACGGCACCGACATACCTTTACTGACTGCAGTTGCCTGGCTGGTTGCTACAGCAATTATATTTTTCCTGGGGTGGATTACAGCCCGTAAAGGCGATTTACCGTATATGCAAAAGAGTTAGAACCAGGCTGCACAGGATAGCAACTCTGACTATTGAACCTTAAGGTTAGTATCGAATGCTGGAAGGGCGGAAGTGATAGTAGCTATGAGCACGCCAACTAAGCAATTGGCTCCGCACCATAACCTGTGGAGCCTGCTGACGGGATCAGTGTTTGTCTTAAATGCCCTGATATTTCTATTTCAGGCTTTTACAAAAAACCTTTTTCCACCCCTGCTGATGCCCTTGCGGCAAGCTTTTCTGATTGACAATGCCCAGGCCGGTCTGCTGGTGACCCTGGTTTTTTTTGGTTATGCTTTGGCCAGATTCCCTTCAGGCATTATGGCCGATTATTTTAGCTGTACCAAAACTGTCCTTATCGGCAGCGCTGCAATGGCTCTGTCTTTTCTGGGCGTAGCTTTGTCGCCTTATTACTCCGTTATGGCCCTGATGACTTTTATTTTAGGGATCAGCAGTGGGATTTATGTAACTGCCGGCTATACCCTTGCAGTAATTATCGGTTCACGGAAACGGGCGGCCACTGCTACTGCTGCTTTTGAATCCTTCGGAATTATCGCTGGCATTGCCTCTCCGGCCCTGGTTACAGTATTTGTTCTCTTCTTGAATTGGCAGCTGCTTTTTGTTTTTTGTGGTGTGCTGCTTGCGGCTGTTACATTTGTTTTTTTTCGTTACCGGGGACGGGCAGTTGATTTTGAAATAGATTATGCCGGACAAAATGGTAATTCTGGCCAAGCGGATCAAAAACCGCCCTGGCTTAAGGAGGGCTCCGGCAGGACTTTTAATAATTTTATACGAGAGGTAATATCTTCTGCGGTTATTTTTCGCGATCCGATGATCAGGCGCTTCATTATCTGGAGTACCCTGGTTGGTGGTTTAGGAGCGCTTTCCTGGACCGGGATTAATTCATTTATTCCCACTTTTTTGGTCGAAGAAAGAAACTATAGTTACGATCTGGCCAACAGAATGTTTATTATAGTTGCGGTTGCCGGACTGGTCGCAAAAATTGCGATTGGATCACTTGCGGATCGTTTCGGCAACAACCCGGTTTTATTTTCCAACCTGGTTTTAAGTATTGGTCTTTTTATCGCCCTGCCTCTTTCTTTTGGCCACTGGCAGTTGATGGCGATCCTGGCCCTGCTTGGGGCAGCATGCCTTAATACAAACACCTTAATTAACTCCTATGTTTTGCGTAACATGCCCCCCAGGTATCAGGGGGCCGGTTTCGGTCTTTTTTGTACCGCATACACCGTGGTTTACAGTCTTGGGCCTTACCTGACCGGTTTTTTATCCGAACTGTTCGGGTTAAGCAGGGCCATTCAGCTAAGTTCGGCCGGTGCTGTGGTCGCAGCGCTGCTGATTCTTACAGCTAATATCTTTGTGCCCAGGCACCTCGTAACCCGGCTGGCATCCAATTAAAGATATTCTCTTAGTTCCCTTAATAGTATCGATTCAGATCGCAGCTAAGCACGCTATATTTGAGAAATTGCCATTATCTGATAAATATTGGCAGTTTATAATTTTGCAAATAGTAAAATAAAGCGTATAATAAAATTAACAGTTGCTTAATTGCTGTTTAACAGATGAAGACATAACCGCAAGATGACACGTTTGCAGGCAACCTGTTTATGCTATTAAGTTAAAGAGTGCATATGTAGAAAGTGAGCTGATTGAAGATGGCCGTTTCTGCAACCCTGCACAAGAAAAGAGCAAGAACAGCGAAAAGTCTTTAGTCTGCAGAAATGTTTTATTGAAGCGTTAAAAATATTATCATTAAAGCAATAAGGAGGTGAGCAGGCTGATGGATAAAAAGGCCTACCGCGAAAAGCAGGAAGCACAATTAAAAGAGTGGCAGGCGGAAATTAATAAACTGAAAGCTCAAACCCAGAAAAAAAGTGCTGAAGCAAAAATAACTTTAGGGAAACAAATAGAAGAACTGGATGAAAAGAAGCAGCAAATAAAAGAGAATTTAGATGCATTGCAGGATGTTAGTG
>SLHT01000145.1 GCA_007136055.1 Syntrophomonadaceae bacterium | reverse complement strand
GAAGTTGATTATTACTTCGATGCTGAAATGAATACACACGTGATCGCTGATCTTGATGGCCACACAGAGTGGTGGTACGATGCCTACTACGATGGCGGGTGGCGTGAGAGAAGTGTATTTCGAATGGATCATTATCCTTACAAGGACAAAATGACCCTGAGTATAGTTCGGGCGACAGAAGAGTATCTCGAAACCGTATATGCAACCTATCGCGATGAGGTCAGCCGGTTAAATGAAAATGATGGGATAATAATTGTTCCGGAAGTAATCATCGAGGGCAAAAATAAAACCATGGTGTTTGAAAATGTAGAAGTTATAGCGCACAATTTAAGGCATGATATGTTTCAATCCGGGGTGATAACAGCTATTGATACTATTCTCAGCCTTGCTGAGGAGGAAAAGATCAGCTACGACTTGCAGTGGTATGAGTCACTCGGTACTGCCGGCGTTGTTAAGAGTTACTGGGTAAACCGTATAAATGATGATGTAAGCGAGGGAAGATGTGGCTTTGTTTACGAAGCAGGCGATGAAACATTCTTTTTCTTCCGCGGCAACCATAATCATATTCCATCTGATATCAGAGTAATTAACTCCCCTCAATATGTGAAATATTTTTGGATCTGCATTTAGCCAGGTTTCAAGACCTTTATACTTATTACATAGCTGCAATCTGCATATTTGAGCATACAACGTTTCGGTTAATTTAATAAGCTTGCTGCAATCTGCGATCTCAGGGTTGACTTTTGGAGGATGGGTAATTGCCTGGCTATCAATATGTCTGCAAACTACTGTGCTGTTGCGGCAATTGCCGGGTGCCCGTAGTGGAGAATAATACTATGATCACCCTGTGCCCAGGGACTGTTCACTCTATGAAGTATTAATCCTTTAATTAAAACCTGTTCAAAATAATTGTTGACACCCTGTCAATTAAATGCTAAACTTGTTTCAAGTCAGGCACCCTTTAAGATAGTCCTGTGAGGCTGGCAAGGGGGCGACAGAAAAGGTATATCTGTACACCGCCCGCTAACCAAAGCATGGCGGTGTTTTTATATGCCGGTACTCTTCCGCCTGCTGCCGCTGAGCAGATTATGGAAGGAGGTGGAAAAAGATGGCGCTTACCCACAAAGCGACTGTCATGGACGAGAAAGGAATAATGCAGGCCCTGCGCCGCATAGCCCATGAAATAATCGAGCATAATAAAGGTATAGATGATGTTGTCCTGGTCGGGATTCGTTCACGTGGAGTTCCCCTGGCTAAACGCCTGCAGGCACACCTGAATGAAATTGAAGGTATTTCCATTCCCCTGGGCATCCTCGATATTACCCTTTACCGCGATGATCTAACCGAGAGACAGGATCAACCGCAAGTCCATACTACTGATGTTCCATTTGCATTGGATAAAAAGCATGTTGTTCTGGTCGATGATGTGCTCTATACAGGACGCACAATTCGCGCTGCCATGGATGCTTTAATCGACCTCGGCCGTCCTGCCACGATCCAGTTGGCCGTTTTGGTTGATCGCGGGCACCGTGAACTGCCGATCAGGGCAGATTATATCGGTAAGAATGTGCCCACATCGAGCAGCGAACGGGTTGATGTAAAGCTAAATGAGATCGACGAGTCTGATCAGGTCGATATCCTGGAGCAATAGCACGATTAGATTTTACATATAAGGGAGGTCCAAACCAGGTGCAAACCTTAAGGCGCAAAGACATCCTTGGTTTAGAGGAGATGTCTGCCGAAGAGATTACCCTCATCTTGGAGACTGCCCGTTCGATGCGGGAAATAATGCAGCGTAAAATTAAAAAAGTCCCTACCCTGCGCGGGCGCACGGTCTTAAACCTGTTTTATGAACCGAGCACCCGGACCAAGGCCAGTTTTGAATTGGCCCAGAAATATATGAGTGCCGATTCGGTAAGCGTGGCCGGCACTTCTTCCAGTCTTGTCAAAGGAGAAACCTTAAAAGATACCGTTCGCAACGTAGAGGTGATGGGCATAGAGTGTGTAATCATGAGACATCCGGTATCGGGTTCAGCTTATTACCTGGCCCGTAATGTGGAAGCTTCAGTTATTAATGCCGGGGACGGTATGCATGAACATCCCACCCAGGGACTGCTGGACATGTTTACTATTCTTGATAAGAAGGGCAGGTTGGAGGAGTTGAAGGTCACTATAGTCGGTGATATCCGTCACAGCCGGGTGGCTCGCTCCAACATATGGGGTCTTCAAAAAATGGGAGCTGAAGTTGTAGTGTCGGGCCCGCCGACCCTGATGCCACCGGACCTGGAAGCTTTCGGGATAAAGTATTGCCCCTGCCTGGAGGATGCCGTCGACGGGGCCGATGTGGTTATGGCTCTGCGGCTGCAAAAGGAACGCCAGGAAGGCGGTCTTTTTCCAACCCTGCGGGAATATGCAGAAATATACGGGTTGACGTCCCAGAGCATTGCGAAGGCCAAAGATGACCTGTTAATCATGCATCCCGGCCCAATTAACCGGGGTGTTGAAATAAGTTCAGAGTTAGCTGACAGCAACCGCTCTGTAGTTCTTGAGCAGGTTACCGGTGGCGTAGCAATCCGCATGGCGCTTCTTTATCTTTTAATGGGAGGGGTAAAAGAAGAATGACAACACTTTTAATTAAAGGGGGAAGGGTTGTAGACTCTTTTAGCAATTTTGATGGCCAGGCGGATTTGTTAATAAAGGACGGTGTAATTGAAGCTTTAGAAAAAGGGCTGAAGCCACCTTCCGGATCGGAAACAATCGATGCTCAGGATTTAATTGTAATGCCGGGCTTGATCGATATGCATGTGCATTTGCGTGACCCTGGTTATGAATATAAAGAAGATATTATTACAGGCTCCAGGGCGGCAGCGGCCGGAGGTTTTACCGCTATTGCGGCAATGGCCAACACTGATCCGGTCTGCGATAATCCGACGACGATTCACTATGTTCTGGAGCGCGCAGGAAATGCTGCAGTTAACGTTTATCCAATCGGGGCGCTGACAAAAGGGCTTGAAGGCAAAGAAATGGCTGAGCTTGGACGCATGAAAAATGCGGGGGCTATTGCTTTTTCTGATGACGGCAGGCCGGTAGTTAACGGCACGATTATGCGCAACGCCATGCAGTATGCTGCCGGTCTTGATGCATTGGTTATCGCCCATGAAGAAGACCTTGATCTGGCGGCGAAAGGAATGATGCATGAAGGATCGGTTTCCTCCGTTCTCGGCCTGCGCGGTATTCCTGCTTCCTCAGAAGAAGCGATGCTGGCCCGTGATTTGATGTTGTTAAAAACAACAGGGGCTCGTCTGCATATTGCCCATGTTTCTACCGCAGGTTCTGTACAGCTAATACGCAGGGCAAAAGCTGAAGGGTTAACAGTTACTGCAGAGGTTACGCCACATCATCTTCTTTTGACTGATCGAGCCGTTAAAAATTCAGGTTACAATACCAATACCAAGGTTAAACCGCCTCTGCGCTCCGAGCAGGACCGTCAGGCTCTCTGGGAGGGCTTACTGGATGGCACTATTGATGCCATTGCCTCTGACCACGCTCCCCATCATACCGACGACAAGGATGTCGAATTTGATTTTGCCCCCTTCGGGATTGCCGGGCTGGAGACAACCCTGCCCCTATTGCTTGATGAGCTTTTTTCGGGCAGGATTAAAGGTTTAACCCTGTCCCTGTTAGTCGATAAGATGAGCACTGCCCCGGCTCGGATTCTCGGTTTGAACGGAGGTGCCCTACAGCCGGGTAGCGCTGCTGATGTGACCATAGTTGATCCTAAGCGCAGCTTTATAGTCAACCCTGAGACCTGGCATTCTAAATCGCGCAATACTCCCTTTGCCGGCCGCCAGCTGAGCGGTGCCCCTGTCTGGACTATAGTCGGAGGTAGTGTCGTGATGAAAGAGGGTGTTATCGCTGAGCAGGAGTGAGACAAGTTATAATAAGCCTGAAAGCTGCAGGGTTACTATCAAGCAGATTGTTGCCCCGAATTACTGCCGACTGACTTTCAAATCTCCTGTTGTGGCCGGGGCAGCTTATCCGGGCCAGTTTGTGATGGTTTACATGCCCCGTGAGCACAAGTATCTGCTGCCTCGTCCTTTCAGTATATTTCGATTAAACCGCGTCAGAGAAGAAGTTTCTATTCTCTTTGAAGTAAAAGGGAAGGGAACGGAATTATTGGCCCATACTAAAAGGGGATCACAGTTAAGAATTATGGGCCCCCTCGGGACGGGCTTTCCTGCTCTACCCGAAGGCTCTTTATTGGTTGCCGGTGGGATCGGTATAGCGCCGCTGGTTTTCTTGGCAGCGGCGGAAGGAAAACCGTGTACTCTAATTTATGGCGCCCGCACGGCGTCTCAACTTATCTGCCCGCCCGATGATCTTACCCTGCCGAATTTGACCATTCTTGAAGTAACAGAAGATGGAAGCAAGGGGGCAAAGGGTTCTGTTTCCGATTTGCTGCCCGGGCTAGTATCCGGTGCGCCGGCCTTGTTTGCCTGCGGCCCGCGCCAGATGCTTCGGGCAGTTAAAGCCCTTTGCGGGCACAGTGGCCCTCCGGCTTGGTTTTCGATGGAAGAGCGGATGGCCTGCGGTATCGGAGCCTGCCTTGGTTGCGCTGTGCAAACTAAAACCGGTTATAGGCGGGTTTGCCGGGACGGGCCCGTCTTTTCAGCAGGGGAGGTATTTTTTGATGATTAAACCTGATTTAACAGTAAATCTCGGTGGTATTGAATTGGCCTCTCCTGTTTTGGCAGCCTCTGGCCCTTTCGGTTACGGGTATGAATATCTGAAGAGAATAGATTGCTCTGCTCTGGGCGCTATTATTGTTAAGGGAGTATCGGCTCGCCCCTGGGCTGGGAACCCTCCCCCGCGCCTGGCTGAAACTGCATCGGGACTGCTAAATTCAATCGGCTTGCAAAACCCTGGTCTCGAACAGTTTGAGAAAGAAGTTATGCCTCGGCTTAAAGGTATGGCACCTCGCCTTATAGTTAATATCGTTGGTTGTGATATTGGGGAATATGCTGAAGTGGCAGGCAGGCTTGACGGTATGGAAGGAATAGACGGCTTGGAGGTAAATATTTCCTGCCCTAATCTCAGGGCAGGAGGGATCGCTTTTGGTACTGACCCTGCTGAAACTTTTAATGTGGTCAGCGCCGTGCGCAGGCAGACAAGCCTGCCTTTGCTGGTCAAGCTTTCCCCAAATGTTTCTGATATAACGGTTATTGCCCGTGCGGCTGAAGAAGCAGGCGCCGATGGGCTTTCTTTAATCAACACCCTGTCAGGAATGTTAATCGATATAGAGACTAAAAAACCGCTGCTCGGTAACACTTTTGGAGGTTTATCAGGGCCTGCGCTACTGCCTGTAGCCTTGAAAATGGTCTGGCAGACAGCGGAAGCTGTTAATATTCCCCTGCTTGGTATGGGTGGCATTACTTCGGCTGAAGATGCAATCCAGTTTATGATGGCCGGGGCCCGGGCCGTGGCCCTGGGAACAGCCTTTTTTTATGAGCCAGAAGTGGCGGAGCAAGTTGCAGAGGGCTTGAGAGGTTACCTGGAGAAACACGAAATCGATGCTATTGGGAAGCTTGAAGGTATTGCCAGAAAAGGAGGTCCTGCTGATGCCCGGTGATCCGAAAAAATTAATTGTTGCTCTCGATCTGCCCGGCCCTGATCAGGGTGAAGAACTCGCTTTAAAACTTGCTCCCCTGGGAGTGTCCTATAAAGTCGGGCTTGAGCTTTTTATGGCCGGGGGCCCGGCCCTGGTGGCAAAGCTGGCGTTTCGTTATAACCTGTTTCTGGATTTGAAGTTCCATGATATTCCAAACACTGTTGCTGCCGCGGTTAAAAGTGCAGCGGCGCTGGGTGTTTGGATGCTCAATATCCATGCAGCGGGAGGCCGGGACATGATGCTTGCGGCAAGAGAAGCAATTGAAGTTTCGGATAAAAGGCCCCTGCTTTGTGCAGTAACCATTTTGACCAGCATGAACGATGATCTGATCGCTGAAACGACAAACTCGCGAAGTGTTGCAGAACTGGTGACTATCAGATCAAAACTTGCTGCAGAGTGCGGCCTTGATGGGGTAATTTGCTCATCACTGGAGATCGCCGCTGTGAAGAAATCTGTATCCTCGCATTTCCTGACAGTAACACCCGGAATCAGGCCGTTCGGTGAGGCTAAAGATGACCAGGCCCGTGTAGCTGCTCCTGCCGAAGTGATTCGAGCGGGAGGAGACTACCTGGTGGTGGGCAGACCAATAACAAGGGCCGGCGATCCCTTTGATGCGGCTCGTAAAATTCTTGCTGAAATGGGAGTATTGTGATGAAAGAAAAAGAACTACTTGAACTGCTAAAAATGACCGGTGTTATTATGAAGGGGCATTACCTGCTAACCTCCGGGCGGCACAGCGCTTGCTTTCTGCAGTGCTCACAGCTGCTGCAGTATCCCGATTACGCCGCGAGGATCTGCCATGATTTGACCGGGCCTTACCGGGGGAAAGGAGTCGAAACAGTAATCGGTCCGGCCATGGGCGGGGTCATCCTTTCTTATGAGGCAGCCCGGGCGCTCGGAGCCAGGGCTATCTTTGCCGAACCGAATGGGGGAAGGATGATCCTCAAGCGCGGATTCAGAATAAAACCGGAAGAAAAGGTGCTGGTTGTAGAAGATGCGGTTTCCACCGGGGGGTCGGTTAAGAAAGTTTTAGATTTACTCAAGGCCAGTGATGCCGAAATAGTTGGTGTTGCGATTATAATTGACCGGACAGCAGGTAAAATTGACCTGGGCGTGCCGGTTACAGCTCTGTTATCGATGCATATAGAATCTTATGCAGCGGAAGATTGTCCCCTCTGCCTTGAAGGAATTTCTCTGCAAAAGCCGAAAGGGTAATAATACTTTTTGCAGTCTCAGGTATTTAACAATTGAGGGAAAGCAGGGCTTTGATAAAACTATGCAGGAAAAGATCTATAAGCGTCTTGCCAAAGAGCTGGGTATTCCCGAAAGCAAAATTTCCCAGACCGCAAACCTTTTGGATGAAGGCAACACGGTACCCTTCATTGCCCGCTATCGCAAAGAAATGACCGGGGGGTTGAGCGATGAGGAAGTGCGTTTGATCCATGATAAATTGGGGCAGTACCGCAATCTGGAGCATAAGCGGGAGGAAATTCTGCGCCTGATCGAGGCCCAGGAAGCGCTTACCCCTGAGCTGCAAAGGCAGATAGAAAAAGCAACCACTGTTACCGAGTTAGACGATCTTTACCGTCCCTTCAGGCCCAAAAAGCGGACTAGGGCTTCAGTTGCGCGCGATAGAGGGTTGGAACCGTTGGCCCTGGCTATCCTCAAAGGACGGGCAGATCCTGCTGCAGAAGCAGGGAAGTATATCGATGCCGAAAAAGAGCTGCCTGATAGCGCCGCTGTGCTGCAGGGAGGCTCTGATATAATTGCTGAAATTATGTCTGATGATGCCGCTGTGCGTAAAAACCTGCGCCGGCTTTATTACCGCCAGGGTATCGTGGAGGTTGTCAAGAAAAAAGAGGCAGAGGTTACCACTTACGATGACTACGATGGTTATAGCGAACCGCTATCTAGAATAAAAGCGCACCGTGTGCTGGCTATTAACAGGGCAGTGCGGGAAAAGGTGCTTGACTTTAAAGTAACCCTTCCTGAAGAAAAGGCCCTGGCTGTAATTGCAGCAAAATATATAATAAATGATCAGAACGAAGCCTGCCGGGAGATGATCGGTACAGCCGCAGCCGATAGTTACAAACGTTTAATTCATCACTCACTGGAAAGGGAAGTGTGGCTCAGCCTGCTTGAAAAGGCGATGGAAGGTGCCCTGGTTGTATTTAAAGAAAACCTGAAAAAAAGACTGCTTGTTCCCCCGGCCCGCCGGCGTCGCGTGTTGGGTTGGGACCCGGGCTTTCGAACGGGATGTAAACTGGCCTGTGTTTCGGAAACGGGGGAACTGCTTGATACTTCGGCAATTTTTCCTACTGCCCCCCGCAACGATAATAAAGGGGCTGCGGCAAAAGTACTGCAGCTGCTAAAGAAATATAACCTTGATTGCATTGCTATTGGTAACGGTACTGCTTCCCGGGAAAGTGAGGTATTTGTTGCCGAACTGATCAAGAGCAATAACCTGGACGTAGAATATACTATTGTTAATGAAGCGGGGGCCAGCGTGTATTCTGCCTCAACAGCAGCTCAAAAAGAGTTTCCCGACCAGGATGTCGCCGAACGTAGCGCCGTTTCTATTGCCCGCAGGCTTCAGGATCCTTTGGCTGAACTGGTTAAAATAGATCCTAAAGCAATCGGTGTCGGCCAGTATCAGCATGATATGCCAGCCAAAGAGCTGGATATTGCCTTAAAGGGCACAGTTGAAGGATGCGTGAACAATGTCGGCGTGGACTTAAACAGCGCTTCGGCTGCGCTGCTTGCTTACGTGGCGGGGGTTAACAGTGCCGTAGCGGGGCGTATTATCGATTACCGTAATGTTAACGGATCGATTCAAACCCGTGAGGAGCTGCTTGATATCAGTGGTCTAGGCCCTAAAGTATTTAAACAGTGTGCCGGTTTTCTGCGCCTGTCCGACAGTAAAAATTACCTGGAAAGAAGCGCCGTGCATCCCGAATCGTATTTCCTGGCCGGACGGATCATGGAAGAACTGAACCTGGCGCCCGAGAACCTGGGCAACCCGGAATTTGTACCAGCCATGACTGATAAAGAGGTAACTGACCTGGCAGAACGCCTAAGAGCAGGGGTGCCGACTGTAAATGATATTCTGGAAGAATTTCGGAAGCCGGGCCGTGACCCCCGTGAAGATTTGCCGAAACCGGTTTTCCTACAGTCAATTACCGAACTCAATGACCTTTCTCCCGGGATGGTCTTAATGGGGATCGTGCGGAACATTGTCGATTTCGGAGCTTTTGTCGATATTGGCGTGCACCATGACGGTCTCGTTCATATCTCCGAAATTTCTGATCGCTATATAAAGCACCCCCTGGAGGTTTTGCAGATTGAATCGGTAGTACAGGTTAAAATACTCTCCATTGATCGCGAGCGCAACCGTATCGGCCTGTCGATTAAACAGGCTAAAGAAGAAACAAAGGAAAGAGAACGTAATTAAATACAGGTCTTGAAACTTGTTTTAATCCGGAGCATGCCCCAACCCCGGAGAGACCTTTTAAGGATGCGCTTTTCTTTTTTTGGCAGCAGCTTATAGAATGGAGTAGGGTTTGTCCTCCGGATAAAGGTGTCTGAGTTGAGAATATCAGGGTCTGGTTTTTGTTGAAAGTTTTAAAAACAAGGCCTTTCTATTCTGCGCTATAGCGGCGCAGTTTAGTTGCAAAAGGTGTTGGGAAGAACTCAAAATTTAATGTATGCAGGGAAAACATCCCGAAGATTAGCGGGAGACCGCTTACCATCAGGAGTTTCTTGTCAGCAGGCATTGCTTCCCAAAAGCCGCGGTAAAAACTTTCCCCTGATCTTCTTAAATCCGAACGAGGCAGACTTATACTGATATTTCCGTTCTGGTCAACAATAAACAGCAGTTCGTTTGAGTTTTTCAGTTTGCTTTCTTTTTTCCCTTCGTAACCGACCCAGATATGGGTTAGGGATACGTTTTTGTTATAAGGCAGTTTCAATTCTTCCAATAAAGAAGCGAAGAGCAGGTAGCGGGATTTGCAATCACCTTTGCCGTTTTGTAAAACCTCATCAAGGGTCGGAAAATACCAGGGCATGTTATAAACTTCCCAGTCAAACTGGTAGGGGATGCTTTTGTAGACAAACTGCTCTATTTCAAAAGGGGCGTTGCCTTCCAGTTGCATGGCAATATCAGTAACCTGAAGCGGCATCACTGGTGGATTTTTTAATCTGTACAGGCTTGCGGTGAGTTTTGCCGGATTTGGATAGAGAACAAGAAGGGTCCATAAAGCCAGCAGAATAAACTTTAACAGGTGTATTTTGATTAAGTTGAGGACAGGCATATTAATTGCTCCAGGTATTATCCAGTATTATTTTGGTCAGCCATCAAGAGCAATAGCGCATATGTTGGCGTTATAAGTTAATAATCATATATTGTCAGGTCAATAAGTTGTTTTAAGTTGACAGGTAATAGTATACAGTAAAAAACAATTGTTTGACAAGATATAAAAAGCGTGTTAAGAAAACTGATTATGTCTAATACTACAGCGTTTGTATTATCCGGGTTTATTATATAAAATGTTAGGGGAGGAGGCGATATAATGAAATTACGCCTGGTTGCGGCCGCAATTTTCACCTTTTTATTGTTGACCCTTATATTTTGGGTGACAGGTACCAATTTTGCAAACTTCAGTACGAATTACCTTCTGCAGATCGGTCTGCTGTTTGCTGCTTTAGGGCTCGCTTTACTCTTCCTGCAGTTTGTTTTTGTGTCCAGAATAAAATTTATTGAGGTAGGTATCGGCCTGGATCGGATGCTGCGCTGGCACCGCTTTTTGGGAAGGACCGGTCTTGTATTTGTAACATTACACGCGATATTGATTTTCTTTTACCGCCTTGTAAATTTCGGGGAACTATACCCCACGGGTTTTATTTTAATCGGTGTGTTTGTTTTGATCGGGTTTATGGTTACTGCAGCGCTTGCTTCCCTTTATAAAGTTATCGGTCTGGCTTACGAAACCTGGCGCAACATACATCTTTTTAATTATATCCTCTTCCCGCTGGTCCTCATTCATGTTTTTTATCATGCCAGCCCCGGGTCGGCTCTTTATTACCTTTGGATTATACTCGCCCTGCTTTATATGGCTGTAATAGTTTGCCGCCTGGCAAGTATTAATAGCATCAAGAGAAAGCCTTATGATGTTGTAGAAGTGAAGAAGGAGGCTAAAGATATTTGGAGCCTTGTTTTTGAGGGCAAAAAAATTGATTTTCAGCCCGGGCAGTTTATGTTTATTCAGCTTCTACGAGATGGTAGACTTTCTTCTGCGCACCCTTTTACCATATCGACCAGTCCCACCCGCGGTAACCTGTCGATAACGCCAAAAGTGCTTGGTGATTTTACTATGACAATCAAAGATACCAGGGTCGGAGACAAAGCTTTTATAGATGCTCCCTACGGAGTTTTTAGTTTTCTCAAATATAAACATGAAGAGCTGGTTTTTGTAGCCGGCGGAATCGGTATTACTCCCTTTATCAGCATGCTTCGCTATATTTATGATCAGCAGCTTGCTAAAAAGGTGACCCTGTTTTGGAGCAACCGTGATGAAAGCAATCTTTGTTTTCGGGAAGAACTGGCGCAGATGGAAAAAGATCTGGAAGACTTTCGGACGGTCCTGGTAATGTCCGATCAACCCGACTGGCAGGGTGAAAAGGGACACCTGAACGGTGAGATGATCAATGGTCACCTGGGCAATCTTGATCAGAAAAGTTTTTTTATCTGTGGACCACCGTCTATGACTGCTTCGATTGTTGTTGAGTTACAAGAATTGGAGGTTTCCACTGCCAATATTCACAGTGAAATTTTTCAATTATAAGTTTCTAAGATCGGACAAGGGAAAGGAGTTCAAGCTGTGCGCTTAATATTTTATAATGGCAATGTTATGACAGTTGATCCTAGAAGGCCTCAGGTCGAGGCTGTGGCGGTAGAGAACGGAACAATTGCTGCTGTCGGCGGGAATGATGAGGTTTTGGCTTTAAAAACCGCAGAAACTGAAGTAATTGATCTGGCCGGTAGATCTTTGCTGCCCGGTTTTAACGACAGCCATATGCACCTGATCGGACATGCCCTCACCGCGGCAAAAGTTGACTTGCGGTATTGTACAAGCATCGAAGATGTTATCGGTACAGTGGAAGCCTTTATAAGGGACCGTAAGGTAAAGAAGGGTGAATGGGTCCTCGGCTGGGGGTGGGATCAGAGCCGTTTAAACGAAAAGAGGATGCCGACCCGTCAGGACCTCGACCAGGTTGCTGATGAACATCCCGTGATGATTATGCGTAACTGCTGCCATATTTGTGTGTCCAATACAACTGCCCTGCAAAAAGCCGGAATTGATAAGCATCCACGATACGTCGAAGGCGGGACGGTGGCGACAGATGCAGAAGGCGTCCCGACAGGAGTCCTGGAAGAAAACGCCATGCAGCTGGTTATTGGCTTGCAGCCGCCTCTTGATGGAGCAAAGCTAAAAGAGTTAATTAAAGAAGCAGCTGCTGATTTTCTGGCAGCAGGGCTAACCTCGGTTCAAACTGATGACCTGGCTCAGCTTGGCAGCGATCTCGCTCCAGTCCTAATTGATGCTTACCGTGAGCTGGATTTGTCATCAAGTTTGCCTATCCGGGTTAACCTTCAACCACTGCTGCCCACAGTAGAAGAACTGCAGGCGTTCCTTGATCAGGGTTACAGGACCGGTCAGGGCGGAGAATATTTTAAAATAGGCCCGCTTAAATTATTAACTGACGGCTCGCTCGGTGGGCAGACAGCGCTGCTATCGGCTCCCTACGAAGACAACCCCTGCACGTGCGGGGTTGCTGTTTTATCAAAGCAGGAGTTGCAGCAGCTGGTCGATCTTGCTCACCGTAACGGTATGCAGGTTGCCGCTCATGCTATAGGCGATGCCGCTATTGGTATGGTTCTTGATGTTTACGAAGAGGTTGGGAACCGCCATCCTGTTTCCGATCCACGGTTCAGGGTTATTCATGCTTCACTGCTTAACTTGTTACTTCTTGAGCGGTTTAAAACTTTGGGGGTGCTTGCTGACATTCAACCGGCATTTACTTCCACAGACTATGCCAGCATCAGCAGTCACATCGGTGATGACAGGGCTGCCTGGGCTTATCGCTGGAAAGATTTGCTTGATTATGGCATCAAGGCGGGTTGTGGATCGGATTGCCCCGTAGAAAATTATGCCCCACTGGAAAGTGTTTATTCGGCGGTTACCAGACAGGATAAAAGCGGTAACCCGCCGGGCGGCTGGTTCCCCGACCAGAAACTGACCCTGGAAGAAGCCATCAATATTTATACCATGGGATCGGCTTATTGTAGCTACGAAGAAAGAATTAAGGGCAGTATCACTCCCGGCAAACTGGCCGACATGGTAGTGCTTTCTGAAGATATTACGGCTGCCGACATCGAAAGGATCAAAGATATCCGGGTGGATATGACGATTGTCGGTGGCAAGATCGCCTTTAAAAGGTAAGCTCAGGAAATAAACAATGCCTATACAACTGCTGCCCGGGAAGATATTCGCAGTTAAAACAATAACTTTTTCGATTTAGAGGAGAAAAACGACAATGTATAATATCCTGGTTATAAATCCTGGTTCCACTTCAACCAAAATCGGTATTTTTGAGGATGAAAAGTGTGTTTTTAAAGAGACCCTGCGCCACTCGATAGAAGATACTTTAGCTGACGTGGATCGGGAAGAACAGGCTGCTCTCC
This sequence comes from Syntrophomonadaceae bacterium, assembly GCA_007136055.1. GTDB lineage: Bacteria > Bacillota > Dethiobacteria > DTU022 > DTU022 > T3SED10-7. The sequence goes on along the minus strand of SLHT01000145.1, from coordinate 2,754 downwards.
GGCGCAGAGAATTGATCAAGTTACTGGGGAAGAAAAATATAGACGAAAGCAACCTTTCTGCTGTTGTTGTTCGTGGCGGCCTGCTTAAACCTCTTTCTTCCGGGACCTACCTGGTCGATGATTCTGTTTACGCTGACCTGGTTAAGGCGAAATATGGTTGGCATGCTTCGAACCTGGGCACGATTATTGCCCTGCCTTTAGCTCGTGAGCTTGGTATACCGGTTTACACGGTTGACCCTGTCACCGTTGACGAATTCGAAGCTCCTGCCCGCTATTCAGGCTTGAAAGGGGTGCTGCGTCTTAGCATGTCCCATGCCCTGAACATGAAAGCAGTAGCCCGGCGGGCAGCGGCCATGGCTGAAAGAGAATATGAAGAGCTTAACCTTATTGTTGTCCATTTAGGTAGTGGTATCTCGGTTTCAGCTCACCGAAGAGGTAAAATGATTGATGTTAACAATGCCAACGAAGAAGGCCCTTTTTCACTGGAGCGTTGCGGAACCATGCCGGCTCTGGCCCTTGTTCGGCTTTGCTACAGTGGGGAGTATGACAGGGATGAAGCAATAAAACTTTTAACCTCAAGAGGTGGAATATTTTCTTACCTTGACACAAAAGATTTTTCAGAAGTTGAAAACAGAGTAAAAAACGGTGATGAGGAGGTAACAGCAGTCGTTGAAGCGATGGCTTACCAGGTAGCGAAGGAAATTGGCGCCATGTCCACTGTATTAGATGGCGATGTTGAACAAATTTTGCTCACAGGGGGAATGGCAAACGCTGAAACTTTAGTCGGGATGATAAAAAAGAAGGTCAGTTTTATAGCTTCAGTTACAGTAATTCCCGGGGAAGAAGAGTTGGAAGCGCTTGCCGCAGGAGCTCTCCGTGTACTGCGCGGTCAAGCCGATGTTCTTTCTTACCAGTAGCTGTTATCCATGGGAAAAGAACGCTGGGATCTATTTTATGAAAAGTAGGAGGTTGAACAGCAGTGTCATTTGAAAATTTTTACCAGGTAATTACGGCAGTTAAAGAAATGCCTCCCTGTAAGCTTTGTGTTGCTACCGCAGCTGAAGAGTCGGTTTTGGAAGCGGTCAGGGACAGCCGTAAAGAAGGGCTTGTCGATTTTGTGCTGGTTGGGCATGAAGAACAAATCTGGCGACAGGCCATGACGGTAAGTCTTAATTTACAGGGTATAGAAATTATTGATCTGCCCGATCCTGCTGAAGCGACCAGGCAAGCCGTGCAGGAAGTAGCTGCAGGGCGGGCCGATATATTGATGAAAGGCATGGTGAATAGTTCCGATTTTTTAAGGGCGGTACTCAATCCCGAAGGTGGTATGCGCAGAGATAGAATCTTAAGCCATTTTGCCATCTACGAGATACCCGGTTACTACCGCTTGATCTACATGACTGACGGTGGGCTCAATGTCAGCCCAAATCTAGAGCAGAAAAAAGCGATCCTGCAGAATGCCGTTGAGTTTCTGCAGTCAATCGGTATTGAACAGCCCAAAGTTGCGGTTTTATCAGCTAACGAAAAGGTTGACCCGAAAATACCCGCTACTGTTGATGCGCAGGCTTTAAGAGAAATGGCCGGGGAAGCTTTCCCGGGTGCGATAGTTGATGGCCCAACCCCGCTTGACATAGCGGTCAGCTACGAGTCGGCCCTGCACAAAGGAATTGACAGTCCACTAGCCGGTAAAGCCGATTTACTTTTAGTGCCCAATATAGAAGCAGGCAACATCTTAGGTAAAGCGATAATTTATTTTGCAGGAGGCAGAATGGGCGGGCTTGTCCTCGGGGCCAGCAGCCCCGTTATTCTGACTTCACGCAACGAGCCGCCTATGGGTAAAATGGCTTCTATAGCCCTGGCTGCTTACTCTGTGGTTCGTAACAGGGAGGGTTGAACGTAAACTCATAAAGTAACTGTCCGGGGCATGACGGTATCAGTATTAAATCAACCGGCTTATGTTATAATATAAAAGCCGACCGACCGGTCGGCCGGAGGTGCGCTTATATGGGTATATCAAAAATGGCAGTAAAAAGGCCTGTGGCTACGGCTACTATATTACTGTTAATATTATTGATCGGGGCGGTCTCTCTTTACCAGAGCCCTCTTGATCTTTTACCCGATATTCAGCCACCTGTTCTGGCAGTTATCACTGCATTTCCAGGCAGTTCACCACAGGAGACTTTAGAACTGGTAACCAGGCCGATTGAAAGAGGAGTATCTGCCGTAAGCGGCCTGACTAATATGAACTCTATATCGCGAGAAGGCGTTTCCATTGTGATAATGCAGTTTGACTGGGGTATCAATGTCAAGGATATACGTGAAGATGTAAGCGTGCGCATGGACTTGTTAAACCTGCCTGATGATGTTCAGCGGCCGATGATTTTGGAATTTGATCCCACCCTGATGCCGATTATGTCGGTTTCAGCCAGCGGCGCCGATGACACTGTTCAATTGACCGAGTGGCTTGAAGAAACAGCATCGCCTCGGCTCGAATCATTGCTTGGAGTGGCCAGTGTTCAGATCCAGGGTGGCGCCAGACAGGATTTATTTGTCAGGACATCGCCCGATATTATGGACGAGTATGAAGTTTCCTTCGATCAGATTGCCAATGTGCTAAGGGCGAGCCTTGTCGACCTGCCTGCGGGAATTATTGACCTTGAAGATCGCCAGGTCAGGATCCGTTTCCTTGGCCGTTATGCTGAAAGTGAAATGCTCTCAGACTTAGTGGTCGGGTTCCAGGTTGATCAGGAAGCG
>SLHT01000047.1 GCA_007136055.1 Syntrophomonadaceae bacterium | reverse complement strand
TCATTTTCTTTGACAAAACTTTCTATTTCTTTTTCCGCTTTCAAAATAGCTTTTTCTATCTTTTCTTTTGAATCTTTTTTCAATCCTTTTTGAAAATGTTTTTCTACTAAAACGTTTGTTTCGTTTTTGTGCCAAAGAATTTCTCTTTCTCTTGCTTTTTTCCTTTTATCTTTACCAACTAAATAGAAGATGTTTCCTTGAGGTATTTTAAGGTAATTTACCATTACCCCTTCAATTTGATCGATAACGATAGAAACACCATCTTCAAAACCTATTTGAGTATGCAAAACGCCATAATTGAGATTTCTAATATCTGCCATATTTGTCTTCCAATCTTATTTCGTCTTTTTCGTCGAATTCTCCAAAAGAAACTTCTATTACTTTTACTTTTTCTTCAGCTATAATTCGGTGAGCAGTATTAGGAGAAATTTTTATTAAATCTCCTTCTTTTACTTTTTTCTTCTCTTTGTTTATTTGAACAATAGCTTCATTCAAAAAATACCAATGTTCTTTTCTGTTTTTATGTTTTTGCAAACTTAATTCTTCTCCCTTATTTATTTCTAAAATTTTAACGGTACATTTTTTATTCAAAGCAAAGGTTTTAAACAAGCCCCAGGGTCTTTTTTCTTCTTTCATATTTTAGTAGTATAATATGCTCTTTTTTTTCACTAAGTTGGAGGTCAATTGATTCTACTGCTGAACCATTAATTTTAACCCCGTTCTGCTGGATCATGCGTCGGGCTTCACTTTTACTCGATACCAGGCCGGAATCAACCATCACACCGGTTATCCCTGCCGGAGCAACACACTTAAAGGAATCCATTTCATTTGGCATTTCCCTCTTTTGAAATACCTTCTTAAACTGAGCCTCTGCTGCTTCAGCGGCTTTATTACCATGATACAGTATAACTATTTCACGAGCCAGGCGCATTTTTGCATCACGGGGGTGAATACTTTTACTTTTTAATCCTTCAAGAATGGAGTTAACCTCTTCGGTAGGCAGCGAAGTTGCCAGACGGAAATACTCGGGCATCAGATCATCTGCTATAGACATCGCTTTACCGTAAATCTGGTCAGGTGTTTCGGTTATACCAATGTAATTCCCGAGACTTTTACTCATTTTTTGAGCGCCGTCTGTACCAACCAGGATCGGCATAGTAAAAGCAATCTGTGGCTCATGGCCATATTCGCGCTGCAGATGCCGGCCCATCAGCAGGTTAAATTTCTGTTCGGTTGCCCCAAACTCAATATCAGCCCTGATGGCAATAGAATCATAACCCTGCATCAGCGGATAGAAAAATTCATGGATACCGATCGCGACATTATCACGATAACGTTTTGAAAAATCTTCCCGTTCCATCATCCTGGCCACTGTCAGGGTAGAAGCCAGCTTAATAACATCAGCAAAGTTAAGCTTGGACAGCCATTCACTGTTAAATACCATTTCAGTTTTAGCTTCATCAAGGATATTAAATATTTGTTCCTGGTAGGTGCGAGCGTTGGCTAAAACTTCTTCTTCCGAAAGCTGTTTGCGCATTTCAGAGCGCCCCGTAGGATCGCCAAGGCGTCCGGTGAAATCCCCCAGGATGATGATGATATGATGACCTAGTTCCTGGAACTGCCTTAGTTTGTGCAGAACCACTGCATGCCCCAGGTGCAAATCAGGAGCGGACGGATCGATGCCAAGCTTACAGCGTAGAGGTTTTTTTTCAGCCACACATTTTTCCAGCTTTTTTTTAAACTCATCTTCACTTATTATTTCAGCGGTATTTTCAGCCAGAATCCTATACTGTTCCGCTGCGCTCATCACATTCATTAATGCATACCCCCCATGATTAACAGCTAATAGTTTTTCATCCCTGTTATTTTATCACATCTTTACAACTCAAAGATAAAAGAGTTACGATTGGAAACAATAAGTTAAAAATGTGTCTGACACTTTTTTAACTTATTGGCAATCTGGTAACTTTTTGGAATAAGGCTATTTAAAGGATTCCGGCTAAATGGAAGCGAATTATGGTTAATCGGGCAAGCAGGTTAGAGGTTTTAAAAAAAGGCTTTGTAGAAGAGAGACGACATTTATGCTTAGAAGAACAAACTATGGCGAAGTTACAGGGTTTAAGGCATCCAGAACTATTCTGGGCAGACCGATTTATTTCACACATTTTTTCTTCCTTAACGGGCTTTTAATTGACACAGGGCCGCACTGCAGTTCTAAGGAAGTGATCACTGCCCTTAAAAAGCTTCCTGTAGAAAAAGTTGTGATCACCCATCAGCATGAGGATCACACCGGAAACTGTAGTTTAATCAGTGAAGAACTTGGTGTGCCGATCTATGCTCACCCCGCAACAATAAGAGTTATGGCCGACCCTCCGGATAATATTGAGATCTACCGTAAAGTCATGTGGGGGATGGCACCTCGCGCCGGAGCGAATCCTGTAAGCAGAATTGTTACAGCAGGCTGTTATAGCTTAGAGGTTATCCATACGGGAGGCCACTCAATAGATCATGTTTGCTATTTTGAACCGCACAACAGGTGGCTTTTTTGCGGAGACATATATCTGGGGGAAAACCTGACCGGTTTTATGGTTGGCGAAAACATTGCAGAACATTTAACAGGTTTGCAAAGGTTAATTGCTTTGGAACCGAAAATTTTGTTCTGTGGTTTAAAGGGACGGCTGACAAATGGCACAAAGAAACTTATCAGTAAGTATAACTACTGGTGGGATATCTGCTTCAGGGTAAAAAAACTGTTCGAGGCCGGAAAATCCCGCCGCGAAATTATAACCGCAGTTTTCGGCAGTGAAATGTTTTTCTACTATTTCTCTCAATCCAGCTGGGGTCGCCGCTACCTGATTGATTCAATCATCGAAAACCTCGATTATTTTGAAACCGGGCAAAAAAAAATCCCTCAAGAGACTCAATTTTCATAGATTAGGAACCGAGCAAACGCATAAGCCGAGTTCTGTTCTCGCCAGGCCTGCTTTAAGCTAACCCGGCAAGCAGCAGCCATCTATCTTGGATACCAGTTGCCTGGTATCTCCAGCGACCTAACCCGAGGAGTCGGCGGGCAACCTCATCCCCCTCCTATTTGGTCTTGCTCCGGGTGGGGTTTACCTAGCAAACCGGTCTCCCGGTTCCTGGTGCGCTCTTACCGCACCGTTGCACCCTTACCCGGCAGTTAAAACATCCGGGCGGTATCTTTTCTGTGGCACTGGCCTTAAGGTCACCCTCACTGGGCGTTACCCAGCACCCTGCCCTGCGGAGCTCGGACTTTCCTCGAAAAGCACCTTGCGGTCTTCTTTCCGCGGCTGCCTTGTTTACTCGGTTCCTCTACTTTATTCCTACATAAGTATAGCATCCTGCCTGAACAGTGTCAAAATCACAATGAAATAAAGGTAATCCTAATATAAAGTTTATGAGTTATCTATTGTTCGCAGATAATCAAGAACTTCATCTAGATTTGAAACAGGGATAAGCTCAATTTTGTTAGCAACCCTTTGAGCATCATCAAAATTGCTTTCCGGTATAAAGAAATAATCTATTCCCGCTTTTTCAGCAGCAATTACTTTCTGGACAATTCCACCAACTCTGCCAACATTCTCGTTGAGATCAATAGTCCCTGTTCCTGCAATGTTGTTACCGCCGGTTATATCTTCGGGTAAGAGCTGATTCATAATTTCCAAGACAAACATTAATCCTGCTGACGGACCGCCAATTCTACCGGTATTCATAGTTACCCCGACCGGAAGAACCGGTTCCCAGGACAGGGTTTGAATATAGATTCCCAAAAAAGGTATATGTTCATCATCAGGATGGGTTCCCGTTGGCACAGATATTAGCATTTCACGGCCATTACGCACTAGGCTTATATTTACTGCCTCTCCGGGTTTTCGATCCTGGACCAAAAGTGGCACCTCGGTAGCTAAATAGACAGGAATGCCATCTACAGCAGTAACCATGTCATTTTCCTCCAGATAATTCTCTGCCGGTGCATCATCAAATAGGCCAATTACCTCAACACCGTCAGTGACAATCTCAACTTCAAAGCCTGCCCTGCGTAAGGCGACGACCTGGGCTAAATGCTGGCTCTCAATCATGTTTTCCGCCAATAATTCACGGTATTCTCCTTCATCCATATCGGCAGGAATTACCCTTTCCATGGGGTTTATATTCATATGGGGATGTAAATAACCGTAAGCTGCCGTTAAAAGACTGGCTCTTTGCTGGGTTACGGTTAGCAGGTAAATGCTGCCCCGTTCATTTTCAAATACATTCTCCACACTAATTAAATCGCTTAAATCTACCGCCCTGCTGGGACTGATTACAAAATAATCTATTTTGACAAAAAACCCGAGTATGGCTACAAATATTACAATTAAAGCAGTTCTGAGCAACCGATTATATCTCAAGGTGAAACCCTCTTTCCGGATTTGAATCATTTATTTAATTAAGCTTATTTTATAATCTTAAATATCAGCGGGTTGATAGCTTAATTTCTATGAATTTATCAAACCTGCGCTGTAAATCATAAACAAACCGATAGCAATA
>SLHT01000038.1 GCA_007136055.1 Syntrophomonadaceae bacterium | reverse complement strand
ATTGATCGGTTTAATTTCTGATTGTCTTGATTCTAAAGAAAACTATACGGCTTCACTCTTATGAAAAATTCTATTCAGGTGTGATTTCTTGCGGGCCGCGTTATTTTTATGCACAATTCCTTTAGCTGCCGCCTTGTCAAGCTGGCGGACTGCTGCATCCAAATTAACCCTGGCCTCTTCACGGTCTCCGCTTTCCAAAGATTCTTCAAAACGGCGAATGGAATTTTTGAGCATACTTTTGATCCGCCGGTTGCGGTCTTCACGTTTCAAATTTTGTCTGACTCGTTTTGCAGCCGATTTAATATTAGGCAAACTTATAACCTCCTTTCTCTTCTTTAAGCATTAAAATATTACCATTACTGCCTCTAAAAAGCAAGCATTAGTTGGATAAATGCTTCCGGGGATAGAGTTTAAGTTGACGGGTTGCTCTATATTTGCACAGACATGCTGATTTCCATGTTCGCCTGTCAGTATAAATGATTTGCAATATTTCTGTCAAGAAGGAGTAAAATGCTTTGATATCGAAGTAAACACTTGCAGTTAATTCCGCTGGAAGGATGAGTGTTTTGAAAATTTTAAGCCGTGCTTCGATGCAGGAGGCCGATCGTAAAACTATTGAAGATTTTGGAATGCCCGGAGCTGTATTAATGGAAACAGCGGGGATGAGGGTGACCGAATTTGTTTTTTCCAGGTTTTCGAAAACCTCCCGGGTAGTTGTTTTAGCCGGGCCCGGTAATAACGGCGGTGACGGCCTGGTTGTGGCTCGTCTTTTAGAAAAAGCAGGCTGCGAAGTATCCCTGTGGTGCGCAGCTAAACCGGGAAGTTATAAGGCTGAAGCCTCGGCAAATGATAAGTATTTAAAAAAGGCAGCTTTTCCGATCAAGTATTTGCTGGAACCGAAAGACCTTGATAGTTTTAAAGAGGATCTGGGGTTTGCTGATTTGCTCATTGACAGCCTCCTGGGTATCGGGGCAGATCGGGAAGTAACGGGTATAATGGCGGATATTATCAACTTTGTGAACAGCAGCAACGTACCGGTCTTGGCTGCGGATATCCCCTCGGGGATAAATGCCGATACCGGCGCAGTCCTGGGCTGTGCTGTCCGGGCCGACTGGACCGTTACCTTCTCCAACCCTAAGCAGGGGTTGTTGCTTCACCCGGGGGCAGGGTTGGCGGGTGAAATTGTAGTAGCCGATATCAACATCCCGGATTTGCTGCTGGAAGACGAACTAATTGATCTGATCACCGCTTCATATGTCAGAGATACATTACCCGAAAGACCTCTCGATGCCCATAAAGGGAGCTTGGGCCGTGTTTTAATCGTAGCGGGATCGCCGGGAATGACCGGGGCGGCGCTTCTGACCGCAGAATCTGCCTTGAAAGGCGGTGCCGGGTTAGTTTACCTGGCTTCTCCTGAAAGCATCTGTTCTGAACTTGCCTCTAAACTGATGGAGGTTATTACTGTTCCCCTGCCGGAACAGGAAAAAGGGATCATCAGCCCCGAGGCGGTGGATAAAATAATCGAGAAAGCGAGGGAATGTGATTCTCTTGCTGTAGGGCCGGGGCTCGGTACAGGAGATGTAACTTCTGATTTGTTATACAAGCTGGTCCAACTCAGCCCCGTGCCGCTGGTTTTAGATGCGGGAGCCCTGGTAGCCCTGGGGCAAAAGATGAACATGCTGCGCTCATCCAGGTATCTGCCGGTAATAACACCCCATCCCGGTGAAATGGCACGAATGACCGGGGTATCGCCAGGCCAGATCCAGAGTAGTCGTCTCGATGTGGCAATGAAAAACACCCGGTTGTGGGCTTGTATAATTATGCTTAAAGGGCCCAATACAATTATCGCTTCGCCCGATGGTAGCGTTGCGGTCAATCCTACCGGCAACCAGGCCCTTTCCACTGCCGGCTCAGGAGATTTGCTGACCGGACTGGTTGCTTCGTTTATAGCCCAGGGTATACCTTCGGATAATGCAGCCAAAGCCGCCGCTTTTATGCACGGTCTGGCAGGTGACTTGGTACCGCCCGGGCGCGGGCACATGGCCCGTGATGTGCTTGCCAACTATAAGGCAGCCTTTCAATACCTGGAACAGTGTGATGATCGTTATGAGGGTAATCCTTACCTGAAGAAGGTAAGGCCCATTTAATTATTATTTGGAGGAGATCATAGTGATTGATTGTCTGATGACTGCAGAAGAAAAGTCGCTACGTGAAGAAGTGCGTGCCTTTGTCAAGGAAGATATCGATAAGCAATTGTTGCGCGATATGGATGAAGATAAAGTCCGCTACCCCCGTGAATTTCTAGAAAAAGCCGCTGCCAGGGGTTTGCTTGGTCTGCGTTTTCCGGAGAAATACGGAGGGCGGGGCATGCCCTGGACTGCAGAAATAGTTGCTTTGGAGGAAGTAGGTGTTCTAGGAACGTCACTGGGCTGTCTCTACTCGCTGGTCAGTATTGTTGGCGAAGCCATCGATAAATTCGGCTCAGAAATGTTAAAAGAAAAATACCTCCGACCGACCATCGAAGGACGTCTGACAGCGGCAGAAGCTTTAACTGAACCGCGAGGCGGGTCAGATTTTTTTGGAGCGACCTGTACAGCGGTAAAAGATGGAGATTACTATATTCTAAACGGCCAAAAACGTTTTGTAGTCGGTTCCGAGGGTGCGGACTATTTTATGGTTTACGCTAAGACCGACCCTGATGCCCACCCCCACAAATCAATCAGCGCCTTTTTGGTTGACCGCAGCCCGGAAGTTAAGGCCGAATACCTTTACGGTTTGATGGGGACTCGCGGTGGAGGGACTGGCCGCCTGGTTTTTAAAGACGTGCGTATCCCCGCGGAAAACCTGCTTGGTGAAGAAAACAACGGTACGGCAATTTTTTACCAGATGATGATTCCCGAGCGGATGACCAGCGCAGGCGGCGCGTTAGGTATGGGCAGGGCTGCCATGGATGTGGCCGCCCGCTACAGCACCAGGCGTAAAGCATTTGGTACAGAAATAAAAAACTATCAGGCAGTCAGTTTCAAGGTGGCCGATAATATAACCCTGTTGGATACTGCCAGGGGGATTGTTTACATCGCTGCTCGTTCTGTTGATGCAGACGATCCGGCTGGCAAATCAAGGCGCTTTGTTTCTGAGGCAAAAAAAGTGGCTACTGAAAATGCCTGGAAGATAGTTAATAATGCAATGCAGGTAATGGGTGGAATTGGTTACACAAATGTTTACCCCATTGAAAAGATGCTCCGCGATGTTCGCCTGATCATGATCTGGACCGGAACTAATGAAATAATGGATTTGATTATTCAGCATGAATACTATAAAGAAATGGCCAGGGAAGGCTTTAGAGGCCGCGACATAGAGCTTGATGCTGTCGAGGCTGATAAGGTTGATGAAAAGATATACGAATAAACAGGAGGCGCAGCAGAAGCTATGGATAAAGAGACAGTAAAAATCGGTTTATTAGGTAGCGGTACTATCGGGGGTGGTGTTATCGCTCTCTTAAATAGAAACGGCAGTGAGATAAGTGAGAAAATCGATGTTAACCTGGTCCTCGGGAAAGTAGCCGATCGCGATCTGTCAAGGCTTCAGGCGCTCAGGCTTCCTGAAGAAATAATCAGTACAAAAGCCGTGGATGTCCTGGAAGACCCAGAAATAGATGTGGTGATCGAACTGATCGGTGGCATTGAGCCGGCCCGCAGTATGATTATCAGCGCCCTTGATAACGGAAAGCATGTGGTAACAGCCAATAAAGATTTAATGGCTGCCTACGGGGAAGAATTACTGTCTTTAGCCCGCGACAAAAACTTAAACATCTATTATGAAGCAAGTGTCGGTGGCGGGATCCCGCTGATTCGGCCCTTGAAGCAAAGCCTTATTGCCGATAGGATTTGCCGCCTGGTCGGTATTGTCAACGGAACAACCAACTATATCTTTACCCGCATGGCCCAGGACAACTTAAGCCTTGAAGAAGCCCTTTCTGAAGCGAAAAAATTGGGATTTGCCGAAGCTGACCCGTCAAGCGATATTGAAGGTCGGGATGCGGCCTATAAATTAATGATTTTGAGCAGGCTTGCTTTCGGTAGCAGTATCGATCCCGGGCAGGTATATGTTGAAGGTATAAGTGCGGTTACTGATCAAGATATTGCTTATGCCCGTGAGATTGGCTTTACAGTTAAACTTTTGGCGATCGGTGAAAAAATGCCTGAAGGGCTTGCCTTAAGGGTTCACCCCGCCCTCGTGCCCCTGGAACATCCTCTGGCTTCAGTGTTAAACGAGTTTAATGCTATCTATATTGAAGGCGATGCCATAGGAGAAGTTATGTTTTACGGCCGTGGTGCAGGGGCAATGCCTACAGCCACAGCTGTTCTTGCCGACGTTGCAGAAGCGGCCCGCTCTATTCGCTACAATTGTGCCGGTGCAGTGAGTGAAAAATCATTTCAGAAGGCATCTTTCGTGCCGATCAAGGACCTTAATAATCGTTTTTATTTGCGCTTTCTTGCTGATGACCGGCCCGGTGTTTTTGCCGCCCTGGCCAACGCATTTGGTGATGAACAGGTTAGCCTTGATATGGTTATTCAAAAGCGCCGTGTCGACAGTACCGCGGAAATAGTGCTGGTAACTCACGATGTCCGGGAAGAAGCATTTCATAGGGCCTTTAAAAAAGTGATGAGCATTCCGTCTATCAAGCCCAATCCGAGCATGATACGTCTGCTCGGCTAGCGCGACTGGATCAATAAGATGAAAGTTTTTATAAACAGGCATGGGTGGAAAGGTGCTGACCATGATGCATTCATATCTCTCAGCCAGGCCGGCCTGGGCTGAAGTAAATTTAGACCATATAGCGCATAATGTGCGACAGTTCAGACAACAGATCGGGCCTATGACCCAGATTATGGCTGTTGTTAAAGCTGACGGATATGGCCACGGGGCTGCAAAGGTTGCAGAAACAGCCCTGCAGTCTGGAGCATCAAGCCTTGCTGTGGCTTTTGTCGAAGAAGCAATTGACTTGCGGCTGTCCGGCCTGGATGCGCCGATTCTTTTACTTGGTTATACTGATCCGGCCCAGTTTCCGATTCTGGCCCACTATAAACTTACTCCTACAATTTTCGGCCTGGATGCAGCTAATGAATTTTCTGCACTGGCGGTGGAACATGACATCGTTTTGCCCCATCATCTGAAAGTAGATACCGGAATGGGCAGGATAGGACTGTTGCCTGATGAAGCGGTTGAGGTTGCAGCCCGGATTATCCGTCTGCCAGGCTTGCTAATTGAAGGTATCTTTACCCACCTTGCTGCCGCTGAAGAGAGTGATGAAACATATACAAAAGAGCAGCTCCTGCTTTTTAACAGGATTATTGAAGCCTGTGGGGAGAAAGGGATTAATTTTCCCCTGGTCCATGCTGCCAATAGCGCCGCAGCAATTAATCATCCCTTTGCCCGCTATAACCTGATACGTCTGGGACTTGCCATGTATGGCTGCTATCCCGCTCAGGACTTGCAGGGCAAAGGCTTAGAACTTTTACCAGCTCTTACCTTTAAAAGTAAAGTTATCCTGGTTAAAAAAGTCCCTGTCGGAAGCGCAATTAGCTACGGCTGTACCTTCCGAACTGAAAAAGAAACTCTTATTGCCACCATACCGGTCGGTTATGCTGACGGTTACAGCAGGCTTCTTTCAAATAAGGGTTTCGTCTTGATTCGTGGCCGTCGCGCTCCGGTGGTTGGCACTGTTTGTATGGATCAACTTATGATTGATGTCAGTGAAATACCGGGTGTGCGTTTAAATGATGAAGTGGTCTTATACGGAAAGCAGGGGGAAGAGCGGGTTAAAATAGAAGAAGCAGCCGATCAGATCGGAACCATTAATTACGAACTGCTCTGTGCTTTAGATAAACGAGTGCCCCGTTACTACTTTCAGGAAGGAAAATTGTCTTCAGTCCAGGATTTTATCAAAGACCGGATTGTCATTTTGGACAGATGAAGAATTGAGGTTGCGGTTAAACCATAGTTTGTTATTCATCAGGGAAGCTATGGATTGGGGCAGGGAAGAGGGGTTAATTATTGAGTGAGCATAGAGCAAAACGGCTCCGCAGAGGGTGGCGGCAAATATTTTCCGAAAATGCTTTCTGAATAAATGGTTGTATGGTTGTGAGGCTTCACAGTCGTCCTTTTCGGCCGACTTAATAGCCTGAACGGCAAGGATGGCGCTTTTAAAAGAGTTGTAGAGGCCCTCACCTGAGAAAGGTTCCACCAGTCCCGCAGCATCTCCAATTAACAGCAGGTTGCCCGCGGCGGTTTTTTGAAGCGGCCCGAGAAAGGGCAGAGGCCAGAAAAGTGGGTTTACACTGTTAGGATCATCGTGAAATATCTTGTGGTAAGATTTGATCAACAGGCTCCTGCTGGCAAGTCCCCCCACACCATGATTTGTCCAATTCGGTCCGCTAAAAGACCAGCCCATACCGCCGAGGAAAGGGAGGGGGTAAAACTTCAAGATCCCGGTTTCCGCAACATTTGACTTGACCTTAACAACCCGTGACAGGCCCCAACCATTCGGGCCTTTCCAGGTTTTTCTAAGGTTTGCTAGCCGGGCCGTGTTTCCCATCGCTCCATCTGCGCCTATCAGGTAACGGGCTTTTAAAGCTTTATCAGCAGCCTTCCCGGTTTTTAACAGGTAATATCCACCGGGGGCATATTCACCGGCAGCAACCTTATTAACCTCTCGCAAGGGTCCTTCTTCTCTCAACAGGGCGCCTTTGCTGCATGCATATTCAGCCATTAGCTGATCAAAATTTTCCCTTTCTATAACCAGGCCCAAACGGGTTTTGCTATTCTTCGTATAAGGCTTTCTTTTTTTAAGTACTGATATTTGGTAAACAGCTTCTGAAGGCAGTGAAGACAGCTTTAAATCCTCGGGAAGCAGGGCAATGCTGCGGGCGGAAAGAAAACCGCCGCAGATTTTTGGGCGGGGATGTTTTTTGCTTTCCAGGACAATTGTCGATAGTCCTGCTTCGGCAGCTAAGCTGGCAGCAAGAGCCCCGGATGGCCCGCAGCCGATTACAGCCAAATCAAAGATCATATCTTTTGGGGTGGCAGTACTGGTCCTGCAATCTGTTTTGCTGTCTTCCTGGTTTGTTGATCTTCCCACTTTGTCGCCAATCTCCTTTCATTACTTAATGCCTGCTGACCTATCAAGATGCTTTTGCCGCACGGGTTCCGGTAAACTTATAATAATCATGGTAGATTACTCCTGATTATAGCACAGCATCGCAAGTAAAAGTTATCCATTTAACCTTGACTGAGCTTTGCAGATAGATTAAAATTATCTTGTGATACTTAAACAAATCAAAATTAAAGCAATTAATAAACGGTGGCTAAAAGTGGGTCTGAAAGAAAGTTTCTGTTACGCCTGCCAGACACTGCTTAACTACCAGGACCGGCTCAGGGAAGCCGGTTTGTTGTTTTTAGCAGTTTTTCTAAAGATGGGAGGTTATGAGCATGGCCATTGATTTTGGTAAAGAAGTCGATTATGTAGCTCAACTGGCCCGCCTCACTCTTGATCAGGAAGAAAAAAAACGCATGGCAGGCCAGTTAAGCGACATTTTAGATACTGCCAGGCGGATTCAGGAGCTCGACACAACTGCAGTCGAACCGACTGCGCACGTAATTAATCTGCCGGCAGTCCTGCGCGAAGATGTGACAAGGCCGTCTTTAAGCCTGAACAGGGTACTGCAAAATGCTCCCCGACGCCAGAAAGATTTTTTCCGCGTGCCAAGGATTGCCAATAAGATTCCTGAGCAGGCTGAAGATTGACCGGTCAGCATAAGTGACTCTCTGTTGGTATTGATAGAAAAGAGGTTTAACATGAAGCTATACGAACAGACAGCAGCAAACCTTAGCATGCTGCTCCAGAAGAAGGAAGTCAGTTCAGTTGAAGTAGTACAGAGTTTTTTGGATCGCATTGAACTTGTTGAGCCCTATGTGAAATCATTTATTACCCATACCCCGGCAATGGCCCTTGATATGGCAAATGCTGTTGATAATAGAAGAGTGGGCGGGGAAAAACTTCATCCCCTGGCCGGGGTGCCCATTGCCGTAAAAGATAATATCAGCACTCAGGGCTTGCGAACAACTTGTGCCTCACGTGTTTTAGAAAACTATATCCCCCCTTACGACGCTACGGTTGTCGAAACCATAAGGCGGTTGGGGATGCCCCTGCTGGGGAAAACAAATATGGATGAATTTGCGATGGGCTCTTCCACCGAGAACTCTGCTTTTTATCCTACCCGTAACCCCTGGGACCTGGAAAGAGTTCCCGGTGGTTCAAGCGGCGGGTCTGCTGTAGCCGTATCTACAGGCATGGCGCCACTGGCCCTTGGATCCGATACCGGCGGCTCAATCCGTCAGCCGGCTTCCCTATGCGGTCTGACCGGCCTGCGGCCCACCTACGGACGTGTGTCACGTTATGGACTGATTGCCTTTGCTTCATCGCTTGATCAAATCGGTCCGCTTTCTCTGACCGCGCAGGACAGCGCTATGCTCATGAATGTTATCTCGGGTTACGATTCGCTCGATTCAACTTCTCTTTCCGAAGCCGTGCATGATTACACAGTGCACCCGGAAGAAGATGTTAAGAAATTAAGGGTTGGCGTGATCAAGCAGAATGTGTCCGAAAGCTTTGATCCGCAGATAACTGCTGCCGTAATGAAATCAGTAGCGCTGCTAAAAGATAACGGGGCCGATGTCGATGATGTATCGCTGCCACTGACAGACTACGGTCTGGGCGCCTATTACCTGATTGCCCCTTCGGAAGCCAGCTCAAATCTCGGTCGCTACGACGGTGTCCGCTACGGCTATAATTCCGGGGGAGATAACATCGAAGCTATGTTTAGCGCCACCAGGGGAAGGGGATTTGGTCCCGAGGTTAAACGCAGGATCATGATCGGCACGTATGCTTTAAGTGCCGGTTATTATGATGCTTACTACCTGCAAGCCATGAAGGTGCGGACCCTGATTCGCCGTGATTATGAAACAGCCTTCAAGCGTTTCGATATCCTGGTCGGGGCTACCACTCCTACGCCTGCATTTAAGATTGGCGAAAAAACCGAAGATCCCCTGCAGATGTACCTCTCTGACATATGTAACATAACTGACGCTCTGGCCGGAGTGCCTTCACTTTCTGTTCCCTGTGGTATCAGTTCGGATGGTTTGCCTCTGGGCATGCAGCTGGCAGCCCCTCCATTCAGGGAAGGTTTACTGCTCAAGGTGGCTGGTTTCCTGGAGCAGAATCGGGATTACCTGCCCCTGCGTCCGCGGGTAAAGCTTCCTGAGGGAGGAGAGGTCTAGATGAAGTATGAAGTGGTGATCGGCCTTGAAATTCACCTGGAACTGCAAACATGCTCTAAGCTTTTTTGTAGTTGTAGTACCACTTTCGGGAAGGAACCGAATACTAACTGTTGTCCGATTTGCCTTGGCCTGCCGGGAAGTCTTCCGGCTTTTAACCGACGGGCGATTGAGCTGGCTGTTACCGCAGCCCTGGTCTTGAACAGTAATGTCCAGTTGAAAAGCCGCTTTGATCGAAAAAACTATTTTTACCCCGACCTCCCGAAGGCTTATCAGATTTCGCAGTATGATCAACCGCTGGCTAAAGGCGGTTACCTCCGGATCGAAACTGACGGTAACTATCGAAACATAAAATTAGAAAGAGTGCATTTAGAAGAAGAAGCCGGCAAGTTGATCCATTCAGGCGAATCGATCATAGGTTCTGATTATTCACTGGTCGATTATAATCGAGCAGGAATTCCCCTGCTCGAAATAGTTACCGCCCCCGATATTACTTGCGGTCGTGAAGCGCGCCTTTTCCTGGAAGATCTGCGCTCTATTTTGCTTTACTCGGGTGCTTCTGACTGTAGAATGGAAGAAGGTTCACTACGCTGCGATGCAAATATCTCGCTGCGCCCGAGTGGCTCAGATAAGCTCGGGACTAAGGCTGAAGTAAAAAATATGAACTCTTTCCGTTCCGTTGAGTTGGCCTTAAATTTTGAAGCCAGGAGACAGGCAGAAATTTTGGTTGCAGGGGGTACTATCACCCAGGAAACCCGTCACTGGGACGAAGAAAAAAAACTGACTATTCCACTGCGCAGTAAAGAAGGGTCATCGGATTATCGTTATTTCCCCGAGCCTGATTTACTGCCCTTGATTTTAGAAGATAACTTAATAAAAGAAATATCCGCTGCTCTGCCCGAGCTTCCTGCAGCCCGCCGGGAACGCTTAAAAGAGCAGTTCGGCTTGGACAGCAGTGAAGCGGCCCTATTTACTGTTAACCGTTCTCTCGGAGATTTTTTTGAAGAGGCTGCCGGAAAATATAGTGACTATAAAAATCTGGCTAAGTGGGTTCAGGGTGACCTGCTGTACTATTTGCGTGAAAGCGGTAAAACGGTAGAAGAGGTTGACCCGCAACAATTTATCGAACTGCTTGCTCTGCTCGATGCTGGGGAAATTAACCGCCCTGTTGCCAAGGATCTTCTTAACGAGATGATATTAAAGGGCACAAGTCCGCAGATAATGGTTCAGAAAAAAGGGCTGGGGCGCATTTCAGGTGATGAACAACTGCTGCCCCTGGTAGAAAAAGTTATTGACGAAAACCCCGGGGCGGTTGAAAACTACCGACAGGGTAAGGATAAAGCTATTGCTTTCTTGGTGGGCAGAGTATTGGCGCGAAGCGGTGGCAGGGCCGATCCCGGTGAGGTAAATCAAATATTGAAAGAGAAAATCAGTCGAGGATAGGCGGTGCTGGTATGGATAAAAGTAAAAGTGTGGCTGTAGTCGGGGCCCAGTGGGGTGATGAAGGCAAGGGTAAAGTTATTGACTACCTGGCCAGCAAGGCTGATATAGTTGCCCGTTTTCAGGGGGGCAACAATGCCGGCCACACTGTTGTTTACGGCGCGAATATTTTCAAACTGCATCACGTCCCTTCAGGAATTTTAAATGCGGGGACTCTGTGTCTGCTGGGTAACGGAATGGTTGTCGATCCACTGGTGTTGGTTGAAGAACTCTTTGAGCTCGAAAAGCGGGGAATTGATACTTCGAAGCTCTATATTAGCGGTAAAGCGCATTTAAACATGGCCTATCATAAAGACCTTGATGAAGCCAATGAAGAGTTATTAGGCGAAAAAAAAATTGGCACTACGGGACGTGGTATCGGCCCGGCTTATGCCGATAAGGTTATGCGCCGTGGGATCAGGGCTGTAGATATGACCGGCTTTGAGCGCTTTCGTGAAAGATTGGCCGATATACTGCCTTTGCAAAACCGTATTTTAAAAGAAATCTATAATCATAAAGGCTATGATTTAGATGAACTCTTTGAGCTTTACTGCCCCGCCCTCGAAAGACTGGGACCTCTGGTTACAGATGGTTCGCTGCTTTTGATTGAAAATTTAACCGCAGGCAAAAAAGTTTTATTCGAAGGAGCACAGGGAGCCCTGCTTGACATTGATCACGGAACGTACCCTTATGTCACTTCATCATCTACTGTAGCAGCCGCCGCTGCTACAGGCAACGGTGTGGGGCCGCAGCACATCAGCCAGGTCTTGGGAGTGATTAAGGCATATACAACAAGGGTAGGGGAAGGGCCTTTCCCCACAGAAGATCGCTCCGAGGCCGGCGAACAACTCAGGGAGCGCGGCAATGAATTCGGAACGACCACAGGCCGCCCGCGGCGTTGCGGTTGGTTTGATTCTGTTATTGCTCGCTATGCTGCGATGGTAAACGGGCTGACCGGACTGGCTGTAACCAAGCTTGATGTGTTAAGTGGTATGGATACAGTTAATATGGCCGTTGCTTACAGCTGCAGTGGGGCGGAAACAAACAACTTTCCGGGCAGTATCGAAGAACTGAAAGAGTGCACTCCTGTTTATGAAACATATTCGGGTTGGGATGAAGATATTTCACGGGTTCGCAGGTTCCAAGACCTGCCCGCTGCAGCCAGGCACTTCCTGAAAGCGCTGGAGGAAAATGTTGGGGTTAAAATTGAACTGGTTTCAGTAGGCCCTGACCGCTCACAGACAATTACCTGTCAGGATTCAAGTTTAGAGTCCTGGATTGTCCCTTAGCCGAAAAAAAATTTAATTACAGGAAGGATTATTGCTTATGGCGGTCGAATGAATTATTTAATTTCTAATATTCACACGATACCTGTTTGGATTCTTTAGAGATACTCTAATAGATGGGGAGGAACAGTGTTTGCACAGTCTAAAGGTTTCAGTGAAAATAGTGATTAGCTTTCTTTTTTCTCTGGTAGTGCTCTTAACTTACCTTACTGTTTCACTATTTGGGGTTCAGGCTCGTGATACCGTCCGTTTAATTGTTACCGAAGCTACCGGCTTGCAGAGGGAAATGGTAGTATTTAATGCCAACCTGCAACCGCTGGTAATTCACAACGTATTTTGGCTTTGTATCGCTTCGTTTGGGTTTATGGTGATCTTTCTTTACTTTATCGATCATAAGTTCAGAAATTTTCTTGGTCCTGGAGTCCTTTGTCTTGTCATAACTCTCCTTTTGGTTGTTATGGTTTCGATATCGGCTGAGCATATCATGCGCTATGTCGGCCCCTCAACCGACATTTATATTGAAACTGCCTTCACTCGCTTTTGGGAGGGCGCAGCGGGCATGACCATTTTTGGCATTGTGCTGATAGCGCTTGCTTTATGGGGCGATCTTATATTTAAAAGAATCAAGAAAAAGTAATAAAGCGCCGGATATTTTTAATTTTAGTACTGCGGGGGCGAAATAATCGCCCCTGAATCATTTTAAAATAGGATAGAGGAGAGATGAAATCTTTGTCTGTACTGCACACAGCTGACTTGCACCTTACAGAAAAAAATGAAGAACGCTGGGCCGCCCTCGATGAACTGGTCAGCCTGTCAAGGCAGCATAAAGTATCCGCGCTGGTTATATCAGGTGACCTTTTTGATCACCATACTGAAGCAGAAAAGTTAAGAAGCAGGTTACGCGTTTCAATTGACAGTGGAGACTTTCAGACCGTTATCCTTCCGGGAAATCATGACCACAAGGCTTACCGCAGCGGACTTTACTTTGGAGAAAATGTTTCTGTAATCAATAACTGGGAAGAACCTGTTTGTTTAAAAGATACAGTTATATGGGGATTGCCCTATGAGCGGATTAGTGGAGAAAAGTTGGTCAGCCGCCTGCGGGAAATGGCTGACCGGATGAATCCCGATCAGGACAACTACCTTTTATTCCACGGCGAGCTGCTTGATGCTTTTTTTCCCCGAGAAGATATGGGTGACGAAGGTAATATACGCTACATGCCGTCCAGGCTTTCCTATTTCGAGCCCCTGCCCCTGCAGCATGTTTTGGCAGGTCATTTCCACTCCCGCTATACCAGCTGGAAGCTGCCCGGAGGGGGATTGTTTACCTACCCCGGTTCCCCTGTTGCTGTAACCAGGCGTGAAACAGGGGTCAGGAAAGCTAACCTGGTTACTGTGGGCGAAGATCCGCTTGAAATTCCGCTTGACACTTACCATTATGAAGAACTGGTTATAGATCTTGATCCCTTCGGTCGGGATGACCCCCTGAAAGTTCTTGACCAAAAGTTAAAGAGCATCCATCCCCGGGCAAAAATATTTCTTACCGTGGAAGGTCTTTTCAACGGTTCAGCTTTCGATCTGACCGAAAGTGAACTGGTAGAAGAAGTAAGAAGCAGGGTTGGGGAACGCTTTGCCGAACAACCCGTCATAAAATTTACCGATGTTCAGCACATTTTTGAAGATGACCTCTTTAGAAAGTTCCTGGAAAAGCTTGCTGAAAAAGATTATTTGCCGGAACAGAAAGAACAGGTTAAAGAAATGCTGATCAGTGCTTTCAGGACGGTGCAATCATGAATCTGAAGGAATTTATGATCAGGCGCTACGGCCCCCTGCCTGACAGCGGACTTAAAAAGATCAGTCCTTTTAATCTTTTTTTTGGGCCCAATGAAGAAGGTAAAACACTTACTATAGACGCCCTGCTCAGGATGCTGCTGGGAAAAGGGGTTAAATTGTTTAAAGGCATAAAAAGGGTTGATGAAAACCCCGAAGGCTACCTGATCATCGAAGATGACTTTCGAAAAGAAATTAAGCTTCCGGAAGCGGGAACAGTTGAAGATCATTTTAACCTTAGCCCTGCTGAATTTGCCAACATATTTGTTATTCGTGACAGTGACCTGTCGATTAGTGATGAAAAAATATTTTACCGTGATATTACCAACCGCCTGACGGGACTGCGGTTAGGAGAAATTGAGAAACTGAAAAGCAAAATTTGTGAACTTGGCGGGATCACTGCGGGTGGCGAATATCTGAACACAGCTCCCCTGAAACTCAAAGATAAAATCAAGAAGGCCCTCAACTTGGATGAAAGAGTTGGACAGCTGTTTACGCAACTGCAGGAAGAAGGTTTCAGCCATTTTGAAGAAAAGCTGGCTGAGCTGAAAGCACAGAGAAATGTTGCAGCAAAACAAATCCACCTTTACCAGGCTGCTCAAAACAGGGAGATCTATGAGAAAGGGGCGGAGGCTTTAAAGCAGCTTGGTAGCGCCCTTGTAGAAGTTGAAAAACTGGAAGATTACAGCCAGGATAATTATGAAGCCTGGCAGCGGGCCGAAGCAAGCCTCGAACACTATCGTGGCGACCTCAAACGTTTCGAAGTAGAGATTGCAGCACATAAAGAAACCTTCCGGTCGGCACGTAGCAGTTTTAACGAAAAGAAACGACTTTATAAAAAAGTCAGGCAGGAAACAGCTGCAGCGGCTGAAAAAATAGAGTCAGGGCTGGCCAAATATGAACAGAAAAAAATTGACCTGCACCGTCAGGCTGTGTTGGCAAACTCTGCACTTTACAATCGTACCATCCTTGTCTCAGCACTGGTTATGATCATAAGCTTAACCGGTTTAATCTTTCAGCCCTCATGGTGGATAGCTTCTTTTTTGATTGTATCCGTGATTCTGACTGTCCTGTTGGCCGTAAATAAGCATGTCTATCTCAAAACAAAGAGCCGGCTGGCGGAAATTGAAGCGCGGGTATGCAGTGAAGCCGGAAAAATGGGACTTCCAGCAGATCATATCCAGGCGGTTCAATCCGGTTTACATGGGATGAGAAATAAACTTTCTGCTAAAGAAGACCAATTCAACGATGCCGAAAAATGGCTTGAATGGCAGCAAAAAGAAGAAGAGCGGCTGCGGACCGAACGCGAAGAAAAACTGCGCAGGATAAAAGCAGCAGAAGAAGATATCAATTTGGTCCGCCGTAAAGCTGGCCTGGAAACTTTTCAAGAATACAGCGCGGTCCTGAACCGCAAAGATCAGCTTAAAAGTGAAATTAATAAACACCATGGTATCCTGGGCAGTCATTTCGGGCGGGGCGATGACCTGTACTCCGAAGAGGCTCGCATTTCATTCTGGCAGGAACAAGTAGCCAAACTGCAGGAATACTCGGGCGCAGCAAAAGGATTGTCTTATGATCAAAGTAAGCATGCCAGCTTCAGTGCACAGAAAGAAAAACACGATCGGGATGCAAAAGAATTGGCTGAAAAAATGCAGGATCGCAGCGAGCAGCTGCGCGATATTGAAAAAGAGGCCAACGAATTGCTGCAGGCTGACGAAGAAAGCAGCCTGCTCTGTCAGACCACTGTCGATCTGGAAGCCCTGCATCAAAAAATCGGAAAATGGCTCCAGTTTCAGAAAGACAATAAAACAAACGCGGAGATAGTTCTTGACATCCTTACCTCTATCGGACAGCAAGAAGAAGAAAAAGTTACTGATCTCTTTGGTTCCGATAATCCGGTTAGCGATTATTTCTGCCAGATTACAGGCGGTTTCTACAGGGAAGTAGTTTTTGAAAGCGGGGAAAACGTGATCAAGGTTGTCCGTGCTGACAGCACTGAACTCAACGCTTACCAGCTTTCTGGCGGTGCTTTTGATCAGCTTTACTTTTCTATCAGGCTGGCTTTAGGAGAAAAACTGCTCGCAGGCAGTAAAGGCTTCTTCATCCTCGACGACCCCTTCATTAAGGCCGACCCGGCAAGATTAAAACTGCTCTTAGACATGCTCTTCACCATCAACGCTGAAGGCTGGCAAATCCTCTACTTCAGCGCCAAGGGCGAGATAAAAGCAGCCCTTCGGGAAAAAATAACCCGGGGAGAAGTTCAAGAGGTAAAAATTACCTAATCGGGACAGGGGGACAGGTCATCTGTCCCACCATTATTTACTTATAATGGCTATATCTGGTGGGACAGATGACCTGTCCCCCTGTCCCGAT
>SLHT01000195.1 GCA_007136055.1 Syntrophomonadaceae bacterium | reverse complement strand
GGGGCACTTTTTTAGGAATTAACGTAATTCGGTTCGTATAATATGTAATTTGAAAAAACTTTAAGGAGGCATATTGTAAAATGGCAGACTTTAAGGGAATTTTAGATAACCTGAACAAAAAGATCGAAGCCGCAGATCCGGAAAAAATGAAAGGGGTCAGCGCTGTATACCAGTTTGACCTGTCTGGAGATAACGGTGGAGTATTTCACGTCAACATTGACGACGGAAAAGCAAATGTGGTGGAAGAGGCCCATGACAGCCCCAACATAACAATCAGCATGGCCGCTGATGATTTTGATGATATGCTCGAAGGCAAACTTAACGCAACCTCGGCTTTTATGGCCGGCAAACTGAAAGTAAAAGGTGACATGTCTCTTGCAATGAAACTGCAAAACTTGCTTGGTTAAGTAAAGAATAAAAAGGGGTTGAAAACCCGTGTTTAGCCTTGAAGGCAAGGTAGCCCTGATAACCGGTGGTTCTCGCGGGCTGGGGCGGGCTGATGCCCTGGCCCTGGCCAGGGCTGGAGCAGACGTTGTTATAACCGATATCTTACTTGAAAGCGACGAGTCAGACAATGCTGAAAAGTACGGCATCCTGGCCCAAGCAATGAAAAGCAGGGGGGTTGTTTTTACGGAGCAAACCGCTGCAGAAATCGAAAAGTTGGGTCGCCGTTCAGCGGTTTACAAAATGGATGTAACCGATCGTGAACAAGTCAGTGAAGTTATGACTGCTGTTAAAAAACGCTTTGGACAGATAGATATCCTGGTCAATAATGCTGCCACCCTTGATCATGTAGCAACGATTGAAAACCAGAGCGATGAACTTTGGGATCGAGATCTCAATATAAACCTGTCCGGAGCGTATAACTGCTCGAAAGCAGTTTGGCCCTATATGAAAGAACAACAGTGGGGCAGGATCGTAAATATGGCCTCTGTTGCCGGAACTATGGGAGGATTCGGTCAGGCCAGCTATTCTTCTACCAAGGCAGGCGTGATCGGGTTAACGAAAAGTCTGGCCTTAGAAGGAGCAAAGCACAACATTACAGCTAACGCAATAGTTCCCGGCATTATTGGCACAGAAGCCTGGAAAAGCGGCAACCCAAAAATGAACGAAAGAATGATTGCCCGTACGGCTTTCCGCAGACCGGGTGAACCGGAAGATATTGCTCATGCCATTGTCTTTCTGGCCTCAGAAGAAGCCGGGTATATTACCGGCATCGAGTTGAATGTTTCCGGGGGCATTGATCTGTTTACTTTCTAGATGTTCCTAAAAGCTAAAATGGCGCTTCCCTCTTAAATAAGGGAAGCGCCTTATTTTTACAGTTGGAGCAAATAAAATACTTACTAACAATAAATTCGCCCCATTAAACCCTATCAACAAAATTATCGGAGAACAAACGGACCGCGTTCAGGTACACCTGCCTGGCCAATTCATTTAAGTCCTGTCCTAAAGCCAGGGCCGCACGCTCATAAGTAAGTTTAACAAAAGCAGGTTCGTTTCGCTGGCTGCGATAAGCCTGGGGGGGCAGGTAGGGAGCATCTGTTTCCAGTAATAAGCGGTTCGCCGGAATATACTTGAGCAAATCACGCAGTTCATGCGAACGGGGATAAGTTAACGGGCCGGCCAATGAAATATAGAAACCAAGCTCTAAGAAAGCTTCCATCCAGCGGCGGTCACCTGAAAAACAATGCATCACGCCTGCAGGATAAGGAAGGTCTTCTTCCTGCAGAACCTGAAATGTTTCGGCATGAGCTTCGCGGCTGTGAATGATTACCGGCTTGTTAACCCGGCATGCCAAGCGTAAGTGCTCCCTGAATAGTGTTTCCTGGCTTTCTACTGGCGACAGGTTTCGATAAAAATCAAGCCCGGTTTCCCCTATAGCCAGAACTGTATCCAATGCTGCCAGCTTTTCAAGCTGTTCAAGCCAGTTATTATTAACCCGGGCCGCACCGTGGGGATGGATGCCAACCGATGCACTGATCCAGGGATACTTTCTGCTCAATTCAACAGACCGCTTAGAACTGTTTTCATCAGCTCCGGCATTAAGCACAGCAGTAATCCCGGCCTTTTTAGCCCGTTCAAGAACTTGATCACGGTCTTTATTAAACTGGGGAAAATCAAGATGAGCGTGAGTGTCAATTAGAACTGTCAAATTAACTAATCCTACTTCCGGATGGCATATCCCGATCAACAGTTGTCAGGGCCAGGCGATTACCCTCGGCAGTTGCCGCCAGCAGCATACCCTGCGAGAGCACGCCTCTGAGTTTAACCGGTTTTAAGTTCGATACAAAGAGCACGTGCTTGCCAACCAACTCGTCAGGCTGGTAATGCTCAGCAATGCCTGCAACGACCTGGCGTTTATCACTGTCACCGAGCACCACTTCAACTTTCAATAGTTTATCGGCCTTCGGTATTTTTTCGACAGCAACAATTTCTGCCACTCGCAAATCAACCTGTTGAAACTGGTCCAGGCTGATCAACCCTTCCTGCATGTCTTCTTCAGCGACGCCTTCAGTATCTTTATCAGCAGGTTTATCTCCCTGCATTTCCCGTATTTCTGCTTGCATGTTAAGCCGTGGGAACAAATCATCGCCCCTGGAAACAACAGTTCCCGGCTTTACTGCACCCCACCGCGCCAGGCTTGACCATTGCTGCAGTTCATGATCATCACTGATTCCCAACTGCACCCAAATCCTTTCAGGTGTGCGAGGCATAAAAGGCTGTAGCATAACAGCAATGAAACGGATACTTTCAATCAGGTTGTATATTATTGTTCCCAACCTGTCTTCATTGTCCGGATCTTTAGCCAGATCCCAGGGTGAATTTTCGTCGATATATTTGTTGCTGCGCTTCACAAGCTTCCACAGCTCGCTCAGGGCATCGCTAATTTTTAACTGGTCCGTGTATGCTTCAACAGTGGCCGGAGTTTCAAGAGCTAAAGAACATAATTCCTGATCAGTATTGCCATCAGCAGCAGAGGGTTCGGGCAGCACTCCGTCAAAATAGCGTTCAGCCATAGTTAATGTCCTACTGACCAGGTTGCCCAGGTCATTGGCCAGATCAGTATTAATGCGGGTTATAAAATTTTCCAGGCTAAAAATTCCATCCTGGCCGAATGGAATCTCCCGCAGCAGAAAATAACGCAGAGCATCAGAACTATACCGGTCTGCCAGCACGCGCGGATCAATCGCGTTTTCTTTCGATTTAGACATTTTGCCCTCTTGAAGCATCAGCCATCCGTGGCCGAATACAGTTTTCGGTAAAGGCTGATCCAGCGCCATCAGGAAGATTGGCCAGTAAATAGTATGAAAGCGCAGGATATCTTTACCAATTAACTGCACATCAGCAGGCCAGAATGTCTCATAAATGCTGCCTTTTTCACCATAACCTAAAGCTGTAATGTAGTTGCTTAAGGCATCAAGCCAGACATATATAACATGATCCTGATCGAACGGTACAGGAATGCCCCAGTCAAAAGAAGTCCTCGAAACGCAAAGATCCTCTAAGCCGGGTTTAAGAAAATTATTGATCATTTCATTCTTTCGAGAAGGAGGTTGAATAAAATCAGGATTTGCTTCGATATGATCGATCAGCCTCTGCGCATATTTTGACATCCGGAAGAAGTAAGCCTCTTCGGCAATTAGTTCAACTTCCCGTTCACAATCAGGGCACTTACAATCAACAAGCTGTCTCTCGGTCCAGTAAGCTTCACAGGGTGTGCAGTACCAGCCTTCGTATTTGTCTTTGTAGATATCGCCCTGTTCATAAAAGCGGGTAAAGATTTTCGCTACCTTCTCTTTGTGCCTTGTTTCGGTAGTGCGGATAAAATCATCGTAATCAATGTCAAGTTCATCCCATAGTTCTTTAATCCAGGCAACAATCTCATCTACAAAAGCACGGGGCTCTTTACCCGCTGCTTCGGCCTGAAGCTGAATTTTTTGCCCATGCTCATCGGTGCCGGTTAAAAACCAGACCCGGTAACCTGTTAGCCGCTTAAAACGGGCAATTGCATCAGCAGCTACGGTAGTATATGAGTTGCCTACATGTAACTTATTGCTTGGGTAATAAATCGGTGTGGTAATATAGAAAGTCTTTTCTTCTGCCAAAGCCAGGCCTCCTAAATGCTATAAAAGATGAGGTAATTATATCAGAGCAGGTTGAACTGTCAAGATAAGCCTTTAGTGATTTGCCTTTAAACAACCATAAATGCAAAGAGCTTCTTTTCATGTAATATATTTGTAAACCTGAGTAATTCGGGAAATAAACTATTGACTTACCATGTCAATTACTGGTATAATTACCGAACAAACATTGCTTCATAATGAAGAAAAGGAGGAAATGCTCTTGAAATCAACAGGAATTGTTCGTAAAGTAGATGAGCTGGGTAGAGTTGTGATCCCTATAGAATTAAGACGGACACTGGGAATAGAGGTAAAAGATGCTCTTGAAATCTATGTTGATGCTGAAAGAATCATCCTGAAAAAATATGAACCAGCCTGCCTCTTTTGCGGTAATGCCGACAACGTAAAACATTTTAATAATCGTATAGTTTGCCGGGAATGTATTGATAGCTTAGCTAAAT
>SLHT01000227.1 GCA_007136055.1 Syntrophomonadaceae bacterium | reverse complement strand
TAAAACATTGGCACGCATGATGGCTCTGGCAGTTGCAGTGCCTTTGGATACAAGATCTAAAAGGTTTTTCCGCTCTTTTGCTGATAGACGAACCTGATATTTAACCTTAGGCATCTGGCATTCTCCTCCCTATTTTATAGGGAGAGTATAACACAAAATTTAATTATTGTATAGTTTTAGTGTTGACAGTCTACTAGCTTTCTTTTAAGATGAGCGGCAATTTGAGCACACCTTGATAAAATCAGCATCTATAGCGTTGCAGCTTGGTTTCCACCCTGGCATGATTATGGTAACTCAGAAACCCAGGGCAACGACATATCAAGTTCTGTTTCAACAATAATAACATTATTCTGCAGTTGCGCGAAAAGATATTTAAGCTAAACAAAGGGCTCAAGTATTTATACTTGACCGCTTCAACTAGATTTTAAAGAACAACTCAAGAGCATCCACTTATCCGGGAGCAACCCCTGGAACTCCCCCGTTGAGCGTGAAGGATTCATTGTATCCTTTTTCCAAGGCAATTTAGCTATTAAAAATATTACTTCGCTTCTTTTGTTGACTTTACAATCTATATTAGATTAATATAGTTTATGAAATCCTGCTCAAATAATACTAAGAGGAGAAAACTGCTATTGATATTTGAAAGCCATTACAATTATATAAAAAACAAACCAATAATTCTATTATATCTATTTATAATCTTAAGCGTAACAGTTAATTTTGCAACGAATTTTATTTACGGGCCCTTCGCTCCACTTCCCGCTAATGACACTGGTTTCTATATAAGACATGCAGAAATATTTCTTAATCAAGGTTTTACGAGCTTGAGCAACCATGGCCTTCCTGTATATTATTGGGGTTACCCGCTAGTATTAAGTATATTTATGTCAATATTTGGCGAAGGATATCCCATTGCAACTATACTCTTTCAAATCATACTCACTGCTTTAACAACTTTATCCATATACAGTATTGGAAAAAACATTTTTTCAGTTACCTCCGGACTTATTTCAGCTGGTTTATATGTATTCACCTGGGAAATATTCAGGTGGTCACATTTTATATTAACAGATGCTTTGTACATATCATTATTTATTATTACTATTAACCTGTGTATTCTTTTTTCAAAAACCAAATCAACTGGCTATCTATTGCTTTTGTTTCTGCTTTCGACAATTATTATAACTATTAGATCGCCAGCAGTTGTTCTCATTCTAATAATTGCCGCCGTTTTATTCTCTTATTTTTTTAATCAAAGAAAATACAGAAATATCTCTGCAGGTTCAGTTGTTATTCTTATAACTGCGACATTGCTTTTCCTTTTAACTACTTCTTCTCCAGAAAGCCGTTTTAGTTTATACTGGTGGCTTGATTTTTTTACTACAAGAATGGCCCAAGGTATAATTATTAGTGGAAACCCGGCTTATGATATAGTGTTCCAGGGTGATCTAGATAGGGCTCCGCTATTTACAAAATTTCACTTTTATCTATCTCTTGTTTTAAAACGCCTAGCATTCTTTTGGGCAATATATATTAGCCCTCATTCATTGTTTCACAAAATATTTAATTTAATCTGGCTTCTACCTCTTTTTGGTTTTGCATTACTAGGTTTTATTAATACAATTAAAAGTAAAATTAAACCATCATATATTCTATGCTTAATCCTTTTTGCCTATACCATATTCCATGCCCTAACCAACATTGACTTTGATCAAAGATATAGGGCTCCTCTTTTAACGATTATAACGATTTACTCCGGATTTGGAATCTCGTGTCTATTGATAAAAATAAAATATTTCATAAAATCATCTAAATCATAATACATATCTACCATGTAATGAAGCTTTGCCTGGTCACGCTAAGCTTCAATTTGTGCATACCTTGACGATTGGAGAAGTACTGAGTGCACTTTTTGAATCCATATATTTATGCATATTCATGCAACAGTACTGATTCTCATGAATAATTTACTTCAAACCTTTGTTCCTTTTACAATAATACCCCAGCTTTGAGTTTTAAGAATAGGCACTTTGGATATAAGTTTATCAACATTAATAAGCAAAGCTCCAATAGTGTCTTTATATGGAAAGTAACTGAATACATTTAGCAAATCAGGAAACCCCAATAGTGGATAAGCAATATATCCAAAATATTCTAGATTATCTATGTTAAACTTAGGTTCGAGAAGTTCTTTGAAAGATTTTATACTCAAGTTTTGATGCGACTCAGAAAAATGTTCACCATATTTAGCAAATAAACGAGGCATGATAGAAATAAGAGATGCATTTGTATCTGAGAATACTACTTTACCTCCAGGCCTAAGAACTCTGTGTATTTCTAAAACTGCCTTCTCTTTATCAGTTAAATGATGCAATAAACTCCTGCAGACGACAAGAGTAAAACTGTTTGATTTAAATGGAAGTTCCAAACTATTACCAAGCACAAGCGATTCTATGTGTTCTGATGCGTAATGCAGCATCCTACTTGAAGCATCAATGCCTACGATTTGATTTGAGGGAATAAACTCATGAAGATGGCCAATTCCACAACCATTATCTAATACTCTTTCGAAGTGGGCTTCTAATCCATTTAACATCTTATTTGTCCACCACGCGTGGTAGCGTTTTGAGTAAGGCATCTGATATCTTTTTTTTTCATAATTTAAAGCAACTTCATCTTGTACTAATACTTCTTCATTTAAACGATCATAATTTTTGTCAAGTAGGTTAACATAATACTTTTCGTTCCTATACACATTTCGACATACATTACACACTATTTTTCCATTATAATTATTTTCCAAATCAGCCTCACATTTCGGACAAGCTAGTTCAGGTATTATTACCATCTCTTCAATCACATCTTTCTAATTACATCATTAGAAATATCATTTGTTGGTAAGTATATAGAAAACAAGCTCATAGAATTTTGGCCAAGAATAATATAAGTAATTTTGAATGTAAATTGTAGAATAAATACATCAATTTCTGCAAATTAACGGATGCTATTAACCTTTTCCCAACTGTTTTAATTCCATTATTTCTGTGCTGTTTATATCTTGCAAGCACAATAATCATTTTTTCAGTTAAAAAAGACAATTTTTCATAAGAAATCACAAACAACAGTTTGCCACATATTTTGGCAAAGACTGCTCGTGTTGCCGACATGAGGAAAACCATCACCGATCAATCTGGTATGGAATTAAATTTTTTTCTAATACTGGTATCAAAAAAGAAAACCCAAAAACCATGCACTCACCAAATATCGTTATTAAACGGAAAAATAAAGCTGCAAGAATAATAACAGGTTCGTCAACTATGTTAGGTAGCAACCCGATCATTACAGCCTCTCTAACACCCATGCCACCTGAAGCACCGGGAGTGATAAAGCCCAAAACCCATGACAAAGCATACACTGTAATTGCGGGCACAAGGACAGCTCTATCGTCAACACCTAAAAACAAAATAATTGAGTAAAATATTAATCCGGAAATTATAAAAAACATCAAATATAATAAGTACACACTTAACAGGGACTGAAATAAATCTCTATATGATTTCTTTTTAAACGATATACTTTTAAAAAGAACTACACGACCATCCAAATATTTAAAAATAACTAAAAAAACGTAAACCATAATTATTGCTACTACAAAAGATATAAACAACATAATAGAATAATTAGGGTTCCAAATTAAAAACCCCAACAATCCTATCGATACTGATGCGAATATAACAAGTATTATTTCACTTATTGCTGCACCTACAAGGCCAATATGCGTAAATCCTAAAGCCTTACTTGCGATATGACGACTTGCAAAAGAAAATATATTTCCCGGAATATATTTGGCTATCTGTGTGCGCATATATAACCTTAAATTGGCTTTTAGGCTGATTGAATCATTCCCAAATAACAATGTAAGCTTATGCCAGGCTAAAGCTAGCAATATAACTGATCCGCTGTAAAGAAAAACCAAAACAATGAAGAATATAATATTTGAAAAAGTGGGTTGCCACTGAGTAAAAGCATCTCTATTCTCATATACTCTTAGACCCACAAAAATAAAAGCAGTTATAACTAAAATTGTTCCTGTGATACGAAAAATTATATTTTTCTTCGCTGACCATTGCATCGATAGACCACCTAAAAACAATATTTCATCCTTTCTCATTAACATCAAGTTCAGCTAAATAATTGCGTTATACTTATTGTCCAACGAATATTCTTGAATACTTGTATCTTTCTGTAATGACTTCCCTTCTTTTAAAAAGAAATCGCAGTTAGACCTAAATATATGCCAATCATCTAGATCGTATATGTTGGAGATGTGACAGCTTATCCACGTTTCTGATTGTTACCTTTTTTAATTGGTTTGGCTGGAACACCTGCTACTGTTAAGCCAGCAGGTAAATCCCTGGTTACTACCGCACCTGCTCCTACCGTGCAGTTATCTCCAATTGCTTTTTCCTGCAGTACTGTTGCTCCGGTGCCAAGCAGGCACTTTTCACCGATTTTTACTTCACCAGATATGTTAACCCGCCACATCAGGGTTGAAAAGCTCCCAATTGAAACATCATGTCCG